>JBLFXD010000464.1:0-6094 GCA_047611045.1 Planctomycetaceae bacterium
CCAGTGAGCTCCCAGAACTTTGGGAAGCACGACCGGGCGAGCAACATCGCCACTTGTCTGCTGAATGGCCGGCATGTAAAGCGTCAAGGCGACAACCGAGCCATTCTGAACGGCGGTCTTCGGAGCCGGAGTCTGCTTCTGAACTCGGTACGTCAACTCGCTTCGCTTGGCCGGTTCACCTCGAAGCATCTTGACCGTGTAGCCAGACTTCTGAAGAAGTGCCTCGGCCTTTTTGAATTCAAAGCCAACCACTGCCGGGACCAACTGTCGACGATTGGGGACGACGGCTGGTTCTTTTTCGGCCAACTGATTGGGGGCTACCTCCGCCGCCTGAATGTTGTACTTGCTCAGGTCCGGCTTGAAGACGTCCTTCTCTTTCCAGATGAAGTTGGGAATCCATCCCTTCTTCGGGTTCTTCGCGACCCGCGGAAACGTATAGACCGTTTCACGACTTCCAGCGGGGTCCAGCATCTGAACCGCCATCGGCAACATCGTTCCTCGTTCGATACGAATTCGTGCCCACTTGTAGTTCGCCAGGTCCTGCTTCCATCTCGGGTAGACGATGATGTCGATGTCTTTTGCATTCGCCTGAAGCAACTTCATCCTGTAACGCTGTTTCGCTTTTTCTGGCGGCATTCCGAACAGAAACGGCAGAGGTCCGTCCATGATGTTGTTGCCACGGGCTGCTGGCGGAAGAGGAAACTGTTGGGCACTTTTCTGGACTTCATCGATCACCAGAACCTGTTTGCCATCACAAATCCAACGTTCCGGCTGATCCGGCTGAGCGGTTAGTTCGACCTTCTTATTAGTGCTGGGATTGATCTTCGGAAACTTCTTCCCCTGTCCTTGCTTGTCGGGCACGAGGTCGATTCGCCCCTTATCCGGTGCTTCGTAATAAAATTTACCCTCAGCTCGAGTCGCTACGCCAAACACATAATCGTAGATAATTCGAACGTGCTCACCTTCCAGCCGCTTTATCCCAACCGACTGCTTGTGCCATTCGGTCAAAATCTGATCGAGCTGGGCGGCCTGAGGATCCGGTTGAACGGCGGCCACCTCTTGAGCAGAAACAGGCAACGCGTTCACAAAGAACAGAGCGGTAATCGCTGTACCGAAAACAAGTCTCGTGAGAGATTTTCGTGCCATGAGCGATTCGGATCCTTCCGTCGTAGTACGGGCATCCTTGCCCGATGATTGTCATTTCGAATGATTGCAACCCGAGGTCAATCGGAATCTGCACTTTGGTCGCAACTTGTGTTTTCGACGTAATTTCAGTGATCAACCAGAGCACGCTCCGGTCATTTCGGCGGGAGTCTATCTCCTGCCAGAAAACGGAACTAGAGCATTCGCGGGGGCGTATTCCTGTCGTGATTCTTGCGGCAATGGTGTCGAAGCCGGCCGGTTTGCTCCGCCTTGAGCATCGGTTGAGTAGGCCGCCGGGCGAATTGGCTGCAGCTCCATCGGCTGCTTTGTAAATTGGTCCGGTCGCGGATTCAGCGACCGAGGCTGTGCTAATTCTGCCGGTCGACCTGCAGGCACGTAATCCGGGCGAGGTCCACCGAAGTCGGGAACACGCTCGAGCAGTAGTGACGTCAGGACGGCGGCGTAGTAACGATGCCCGGCCTCTGACAGTTGAGTCGAATCGGCCTGAAACAGATCGTCGACGGACTCGTACCGACGAAACATCGAAATCGCATCGCAGAATGGCAAGGCGGTTGTCGCGGCATATTCTGCGATCAACTCCTGCGGCCGAGTCGTTTCGATCAACGTGCCAGGGTGAATTCCGTTGAGCTTAGGAATGCGAGCACCTCGGCTGGCCGTTGCCGACAACTGCCACGGCGCTGGATGAGCGGCCAGCAACAACCGAATGCCTTTTTGCTCACACAGGCTGGCCAGATGTGTCAGTGGAGACAGTGCAAGTTCGGTCTGAAGCGTCCACAAACTGTTTTCGTCACTCAGCCACGCGTACCGGGATCGAGGATCGTCTACTGACCGGGCATGTGTTGTTTGTTTCTGCCCGATCGTGTCGGCGATTTTGTTCTGAGCCCATTGCCAGCTCAGAAAATTCTGCGTCAAAGGTTTTGTGACCGGCACTGTTGAAAGTCCAGGAGCCGCACACAGCAGAGGTTCTTCATGAGAACTCAACTCGGTCAGCCGCCGAAATCGCCGATCATCCCACACGTCCGTCATGTCAAAATGAGCGATGATGACATCCGGTTCCAGCGTGAGAAGCCGATGACGAAAGTGCAGATAGCTCAAGAGCGGGCAGAAATCCGGTACACCAGCGTTAATAACTTCGATTCGCTGCTTGGTCCGCGTCTGAAGTCGATCCTGAATGAGACGACAGAAAGTTTGCGGTTCATCGACGGCGGTTCCCAGTACAGTCTCGTCGCCGAGGCACAGCACTCGAAGCGTGCCGGCCGGCTTCGGAATGCTGATTTCCGGACCACGCAGGCCAAGGCTGTTCGTACGAAGTTCGACCGGCATCTGACTGCCCGTGCCGGCCACGCTGACACGTTGCAGCGGCTCAAGTTCGTGATGAGTGAACCACGAAGGAGTCGTCGCCAAAACCGCCCGGACTTCGCTCGTCTTTAACTGAGAGCGGCAGGCAGCAATGCGAAACGCAAACTCCACGACGCACGGTGCCAGGACCAGTACGAGCAAAGCCAGCGAAATCGGTTTAAGGCTCTTGAGAGTCCGACGGATCATCCGCTGTACTCGAAGGGGCAAATCAGTCCGTTGAGCCAAGAGCCGTCTGGAGTAAACAGAGCATCCCTGCCGGCACTTCACTGCAAATTCTGAACAAACACGGAAGTCGACTATCCAACACAACTTCCGAGCGGCAGGATCGTATCGGTAGCCAGAAAACGCCACAACACGATTTCTCACAGTGGCTCAACGAACCAACCACCGGGGAAAACCGAACAACTCTGATTCTCTGTAACTCGCTGGATGCCCCGTAGTCGAACGGCGACAATCCAGTTCTGTCGCCCGTGCCGAGCATCGTCGAACGTGCCGAGCATCGTCGAACGGGCCGAGCATCGTCGAACGGGCCGAGCATCGTCGAACGGGCCGAGCATCGTTGAACAGGTAGCGTCTCTGTCTTGAAGAAACTTCCATGACCAGACTGCCAACTTCCACGCAACACACTCGCCGTCAACTGATCAGCGCTGGATCGCTGGGGCTGTTTGGCATGTCGATGCCAACACTTTCCGCCGCTGAAAGTGCTGTGTCCAGTCTTCAGGGCGAATCACAAACCGGCAAAGCAAAAGCCTGTATCCTGCTGTTTATGTGGGGAGGACCAGGGCATCAGGACACGTGGGATTTGAAACCGGACGCTCCAGCAGAGATTCGCGGCGAGTTTCAACCGATCTCCACCAACGTTCCTGGAATACAAATCTGCGAGCATTTTCCTCGGCTGGCACAGCGTACCGACAAGCTTGCCATTATTCGGTCAATGACTCACGACAATGTGAATCACACAACCGCCACTCATTACCTGTTGACGGGAAAAGCTCCACCGCCCGGCAACGATCTCCGCAAGGACTGGCCTCACATCGGCTCCGTCCTTTCGCAAATTGGGCGTGGCACCGGACCGATTCCACCCTTTGTTTCGATGCGGCCGAAACTCGAAAACACAGTCCCGCGTTTCGTCGAAGAAAGTCACGGGCAGTTCGCCGGCTGGCTTGGGCCGCGTTGGGATCCGCTGACCATCGACGCCAACCCGGCCCTCCCCGGCTATCGAGTGGGAGACTTCCAACTGGCCGACGACGTCTCAATTGGACGACTTACTGAACGTCGCGATCTGCTGGCCTCTCTTGAGCTTGAACGATCGCGACCAGAGAGCGACCGGTCGGCGTCGCAGGCCATGTCCCGTCATTACAACCGGGCTTACGAGTTATTGGCTTCCGCTGTCGGAGGATCGGCCTTTGATCTCAATCAGGAATCTCCCGAAACTCGCGACCGCTACGGACGCAATCCTCACGGACAGTCAGTGCTGCAGGCACGCCGGCTCGTCGAACGCGGCGTGCCTCTGGTGACGGTGTTCTGGCCAAACGATGGCATTAAGAACGTCAGCGTCTACTGGGACACTCACAGCAAAGAATTCATCGACCACAAGACTCGTTTGATGCCACCGGCCGACCTGGCATTTTCGACACTGCTCGACGACCTGTCGGATCGCGGAATGCTCGACGAGACGCTTGTCGTCTGGACTGGCGAATTCGGACGAACACCGCGTGTCGGGCAGCGAAACAGCGACGCGGGGGCCGGTGCCGACGGACGCGATCACTGGCCAAACTGCTTTACTTCTGTGCTGGCAGGAGGCGGAATTTCCGGCGGACAGGTCTACGGTTCGTCTGACCGCCACGCTGCCTATCCGGCATCGGACCCCGTTCAGCCGGTTGATCTCGCCGCGACAATTTATCATCAACTGGGAGTACCGAGCGGGCTCGAGTTGAAAGACCACCTCAATCGACCGTTCGTCATCTGCCCTGGTCAGCCAATATCAGCGCTGATCTCGTAACGCTGCGTCGAAATTCCAGAAACTCATCGGCGGCCGCGAGCGAAACGAACCGCAGACCGGCGGAGCGACGCTGATCTCGTCGCACCAGGAAACTGGGTGATTTGTCTGAATTTCTCGAATGCTCCCGCAGAATTGACCCCATCCACCCATCTGGATAACTTTATCGGTGTCGTCATTGCCTGCTCAGTTGGCGGACGCCGTGACTTCGCCCGCCACCAAAGCTCCTTCCACCGTAAAGATTTGCTCGCACAGCAGTTCAGAAAACCAATGAGTCGGCTCACTGCTCGACGCGACAAATCGTGACACTCCCGCCTCTAAGAATCCTACCTGGCACCGCCCATGTCCGTACGCTTAACGTGCATCGACGCCGTTCCTTCGGCATCCGACGCTGTTTTGACCGAGCTGCCCATCACCATCGGTCGCGGCGACGAGGCCGACATCTGCATCCGCGACACATGGTCCAGCCGTGTCCATTGCCGAATTGGAATTCGCGACGGACAGCTTTTTCTTGAGGATCTCAGCTCAAGCAACGGGACGCTCGTCAACGGCACGCGGGAGACGGAAGCGGCTCTGCACAGCGGTGACCAGATTACCGTTGGCATCACGACGTTTCGCGTCTCATACTCCCGGCTGCCTGGGTCTCGGGAACGGGTGGCGGCAGGCCGGATGTTCGCACGGTCGTAACTCGAGCGACGTCTCCGCGTCAGCCAGGAGTGCCAGTCGGTCGTGGATGTCTTCGCGAGACGAAGAACTCGCTACACTTCAAACCTGTCGGATCGATTCAGAACTGCCCTGCTGACGCGGAAAGCAAAACATGCTCGCTAACGCGAGAGTCAACTGGCTGATCCTCAAGACCAGCGTCGAAGAACGACTGATCTATCGAGGCGATTTTGCTTTCGCCACCCTCGTCCGATTTCTGCCGATCGTCTCTCAGATCTACCTGTGGGGAGCTATTTTTCGAGTCGGCGCCGCCGATCCGCGAGGCTCGCTGAACGGATACCGTTACGCCGACATGGTCGCGTACTACCTGATCGTGATGGTAGCCCGAGCGTTTTCCAGCATGCCCGGCCTGGCCAGCGGAATCGCACGAGACGTTCGTGACGGGACGATCAAAAAATATCTGACCCAGCCGGTCGACATGCTTGGTTACCTGTTCTGGGCACGGATCGCTCACAAGCTCGTCTACTACGTTGTCGCCATCGGGCCGTTCGCTCTCGTCTTCTGGATGTGTCGCGACTATCTGCCCGGTTGGCCAGACTCATTTACAGTCGTTGCCTTCTTCATCTCACTGGCTCTCGGCTTTCTTTTCGGCTTCCTCCTGGAAGCACTGCTGGGACTCGTGGCGTTCTGGTTCCTGGAAGTCAGCTCGCTCCTCTTTATCTACATGATGCTCAACTATTTCCTGTCAGGACACATGCTCCCGCTCGACTGGCTTGGCGACTTCGGCGTCGTGGTCCAATACCTGCCGTTTCAGTATCTGGCCTATTTTCCCGCCGCAATCATGCTCGGCAAGTTTTCGCATGCTGAATTGATTCGAGAACTCACCATCGAAGTCTGCTGGGTGCTCGG
>JBLFXD010000465.1:0-6092 GCA_047611045.1 Planctomycetaceae bacterium
GCAGCCGCTCGCCGCAGTTCTCTGTCCGGCACGGACGACCAGACTAAGAAACTTAATCGCGAAGCCAGCTCACTTTGAGAAAGCGGCATCGCAACGTCCGTAGCGACACTTTGTTCCAGCGTGGCTCGTTCTGAACGGTAGAGAAATTGCGGTGACACCAGCACGCGGGCAAGCACTGCACAGACAGCCGAACGGTGGTCGAGTTTCGATTCAGTTCGTAGCGACCGATAGAACTCCTGGAGGTTGATTCTCTCGGACTCAGACAATGGCCGACGCCAGGCCATTGACGCGAAGTGGATGACGTCGTGCACGTGTCCTGGTTCGGCTGCTGCAAACATGGACTGTGACTTCTCGAAGTCTTCCTTGAGAGATTTAACATAGCTGCGTCCCGCGCCGGGGAACGTTGCGATCCAGTCGGCGTCGAGATTCGCGATCCGACGACCATTAAGTTCTTTGCCGTATTTGCGAGCGAGAAACTGCAGCCAGGTATCGTGGAAATCGAACGAGCCGGTCAGGTCGGCCCATGCCTGACCGAGTCGTCGATTCGTCTCGTCGTTCAGGATGTTGCTGGAAAGAAACTCGTCGTCACGAAAGTACTTCATCCGTGTGTGGAAGAAATTTCTTTCCGCATTGTTGTACGTTTCGTCGATCGGTGGCGGGACCGGATCGCGGTCAGACGGAGCCGGTTCGCGCTGCGACATCTGCGGGAGTAGTCGGGCGAATTCCAGCACGCCATTTTTCCAGTTCGAAAATGTCGGGCTGTCCGGATTCGCCAGCAGGCCAGACACTGATTTCCCCTGATCCGTCTCTTCCAGCTGAGCGATCGTGCAGCGGACGATGCAGTCTTCTCCGTGTTTGCCATCCAGTTCAGCGGTCACCAATAAACGCCCCGATCGTGCGCCGTCCGGAATGGGAAGTTCAAACGCCAGGGGTTCGGTGCCGACTGTCCCAAAGTCCGTGGGCTGCAATTCGCCGCCAAACCACGTCCCGCCAAATTTCAATTGAGCAACCGTCTCAGTGGTGAGGAAGTCGCGTAGTGGTTCCGGGTCGGCCAGTCGCTTTGCATAATCGCGAAACTGAACCTGCGGGTTCTTCCAGACGATGGCGGCCTGTGGTGAACCATCACCGTTAGCAGATTCGATAGAAATGACGAGGTGAACGGTGCTGGTGCCTTCGGGCCAATTGAGATTCATCTCGAACGACTGGGTCTGCTGCACGACGAAACGATCGGCCCTCAGGATCGGAGCCTCTTCTTTGGCATCGGGATTGCCGCCGAAACGGTACTGCCAGCTGCGCAGTAACTCAGCAATTTTGTGACACGCCTCGGTCACAGACTTCACGTCGGGCGACTGACCAGCTTCAGGAACGGGCAGACGATGCCAGGCCTCCGTGATTGCGGACGTGGGAAACGACGGAGCATCCGTCGTCAGCGTCTGGTAGATGTACTCCGCAAACCGTTCGTCGAGGCCAGCGTCGTCAGCGAGCGATTTCAAAGTGACGTCCGGATGACCGAGGCGGTTTCGGTAGTGAAACTTCCAGGCGGTCAGAAAGGCCAGGGGATATTTTTCAAGGCCGAATGGTTGGCCGCCCTCGCCAGCAGACGTACGAAAACCGTGCTGGCGATAGATCGTCAGGATCCGGTTGATGGCTGACAGCTCGAATCCCGTCTGGCCTGGATCCTGAAAGAACTGCAGCGGACCGGTTCCCACGACGGCATGATCGGCGATTCGTCGAGCGGCTTCGAGATATCGCTCGAGCGTCGAATCCTGAGTGAACTGCACGATGCCGGTGTTGGTGAATCCGGCTCCGCCAACCGCATCGCTGACGAAGTTTCGCTCAACGTCGAATTCGATGCCGGTCAGATCGAGAATCGAGTAACCGTACTCAGCACTCGTCAACCGGCGCATGACGACGTTTCCCGGTTCGCCGTCATGCTGCTGCTCGGCCGCAGAAATCTTCTGCCCGATCACCGAGAGCAACTGACGTTGCTGTTCTTCCGTCGGCTTCCGATCGGCGGCTTCCGGCGGCATCAGTTTCTGATCAAGCTGATGGAAGACTCTCCGCCAGCGCCGAAAGTCCGAGGCAAAGTCATTGCTGGCGAGCATGGCTTCCAGGTTGATGCCGGCTTCGGCATGGTCTGCCTGGTGGCAGTCCACGCAGAACTCTGTCACCAGCCGACGCACCGCTGTGGGTGAGTCTTCACCGCTCGCTGCGGACATCGTGGCCAGCATCAGCCAGACCAGACTCAGACACGGTAGAAGTTGGGTAGCATTCCGCATGGCCAGTCAGTTCCAGATCACAAGACAGCGACTGCAGGATCAGGTTTTCAGCCAGACAGGTTAACCGACCTCAGGTGTGAGACACAGTCGTCACGGATGTGGCCTCAATCGAATCGCGTGTGTTTCGCTGTTCATGCGGACTCCACAGCGGGTCATGTAAAAGCGTCGTCGGACCGAAACATTGAACGATCGGAATCGCTCTGACAATTTCAGACTGGTAGACTTTATAGCGTCCTTACGATTGGTTCCCTCCCTCCACCAGCCTTCCCTCAGATACTCTTCGCGACGATTCGTCGCCGACTTCCTCGATCATCGGAATTCCGAGTCTGCTCATGATGTGTCGCATTCTCATGATAGCCTGCCTGACCGTACCTCATCTGGTCCTGGCAGCTCACGCTGCCGATCCATTGCCAGTTCAGATCGACCGGCTGATCGACGCTCAGGTTGGTGATGCGAAGATTTCTGCTTCGGCTGATGACGCCGAGTTCCTCCGACGGGTCTATCTGGATCTGGCGGGACGGATTCCGACAGTGGAAGAGGCCACGTCGTTTCTTAACGACCAGTCGGCCGACCGTCGCGACAAACTGATCGAAACATTGTTGGCTGGCCCGGACTATCCGCGGCGGATGCAGGAACTGTTTCACGTCATGCTGATGGAGCGTCGCGGGGACAATGAAGAGTGGGCAAAGTTTTTGCGGGCTGCCTTCGAGCAGAACAAACCCTGG
The DNA here is from genome assembly GCA_047611045.1 of Planctomycetaceae bacterium. Lineage (GTDB taxonomy): Bacteria > Planctomycetota > Planctomycetia > Planctomycetales > Planctomycetaceae > JABMPE01. The sequence continues at coordinate 3,005 of JBLFXD010000465.1, forward strand.
CACGTGATGGCTCGTGCGATTCTCAAGCCCGACGCGGACAACGAAGAACTTCGCGGTGCCGCTTTCTTCGTGACGCAACGATTGGTGAAAGAGGGAGCGATGGCTCCGGTCGATGTGCCGGGCCTCACGCGTGACGTGGGCCGGCTGCTGGCCGGAGTCGATCTGCAATGTGCTCAGTGCCACGACCATTTGACGATTCCACATTACAGCCAGCAGGACTTCCAGGGCCTGCACATGATCTTTGAGAACGTGCAGGCTCGCCGCGACGTCAAGTTTCCCGCGCTGGAAGAAAAGCTGATGCAGGCGAAGAAGGAATTCAAATCCGTCTTCGAACAGGTCGCGCTGCAGACGGGACCGTACATTCCCGGGCGCGGCGAGGTTGAGATTCCCACATTCGAAAAGGGCGAGGAGTTTCTCGTTCTTCCAGACCGAAAGAAACGAACGCTGGGCGTGCCGAAGTTCAGTCCGTTGAGCGAGCTTTCAACAGGGCTCGCCGCCAAAGAAAACGACGTTTTCACACGGAACATCGTGAACCGATTGTGGTTCGTGATGATGGGTCGGGGCCTTGTCGAACCGCTCGACCTGCAGCACGCGGACAATCCACCGACGCATCCCGAGCTGCTCACACTGCTGGCTTCCGAGTTCGCCGCGCACGAGTTCGACATTCGTTGGTTCCTCGGAGAACTCGCCCGAACGAAGACTTATCAGCGAAGCAGCGTGCTTGCGAGTGACGTCGAGCCGCCTCGGGAAAGTTACGCCGTTGCGATCGAAAAGCGAGTCTCGGCCGAGCAGCTGTACTGGAGCGTCGGCATTGCGACCGGTCGTTTTGAGGCCGTCCGCCGATCGCTCCGTAACGGGGCCGTCGCGGCAAAGAAGTCGGACGACGACTTGAAAGCGATCGACGAGGCGACGCTCGAAGAACTCGTTGCGATGTCGGACGAGCTGAAGTCGACGCTCAAAAATTTCGTCACGAACTTCGGAAACTCTCCGAAGGAGCCGGAAACAGAATTCGCTCCATCGGTTAAAGGCGCCCTTTATCTTATGCACGAAGAACGCGTTCAGAAATGCCTTGCGTCAGGCACGGGCACTCTGATCGACGAACTCGCGAAGGAATCGAGCGACGATGCGGCACTCGACCAACTGTTTCTGTCGGTGCTAACTCGAAAGCCGACTGACGACGAGCGGGCCGAGTTGCTGGCGATCCTGAAGAAGAACAATGAACGACGTAACGATGTGTTGACCAATCTGGCGTGGGCCATGCTCACGTCGACTGAATTTGTCGTGAATCACTGAGATGTTGTTGTGTGACACGTGAGTAAGGACCGTTAGTTGTAGCTACGCTCGCCAGAGCGTGGATGATGCGCGTTCCACCGTCTGGCGACGGTAGCTACATACCGGCCGTGCGAAAGAGGCGACCATGAAACCTCAATTCTGTAATTCGACCGAGCATGGCATCTCGCGCCGGCGAGTGCTGGGAACGGCTGCCGGACTTGGTCTCGGTGCGCTGGGTGGAATCGTCCAGCCAGCGATCGGCGAGGAACTCCAGAAGAACGAGAAGCAGGTTCTGCTGCTCTGGCTGGACGGAGGCATGAGTCAGCTCGAAAGCTGGGATCCAAAGCCGAACACCAGGTTCGGTGGACCTTACCGGTCGATTGCGACTTCGATTCCTGGCGTGCAGATCAGCGAGCTGATGCCGAAAACTGCAAAGCTGATGCATCACCTGGCAACGGTTCGCACGATGAAAACCGAGGACCCGAACCACTCGTCCGGCGTCCCCAAGATTCTCCGCGGGCATCCGAAGAATCGCGGAGTCGTTTACCCGTTCTGGGGCTCGGCCGTCGCCAAGCTGATGGGGCCCATGTCGAGCGGGCTGCCGCCGTACCTGTGGGTCAAGCCTGGCAACGGTGGGTTCATCTCGAAGTATTCAGGATTTCTGGGAGCACAGTACGGGGCTCTCGCACTGGGAGACGGCAAGCCTCCCACGAACCTCGTCCGGCCGGATTTCATTTCTGAACAGACCGCGACCGAGCGACGTGAACTGCAGCAACTTTTCAACAAGCGATACGCGCTTCACCGTCGCAAAGGAAACAACGAAGCAAACAGCTACGTCTACGATGTCGCTGAGAAGCTGATGCAGAATCAAAAACTGTTTGACGAGTCGACACTCCCGGCGAAGGATCGAGAACGCTACGGCACACACGATTTTGGTCGACACACGCTGCTGGCGAGAAATCTACTCGAAGCGGGAGTGCGATTTGTCCAGGTGACGTCGTACGGCTGGGACACGCACGGCGACAACTTCAACGCACATTCCAGTCGAGTGCCGAAAGTCGACCAGGTTTATGCATCGTTGATTGAAGACCTGATCGACCGCGGCATGATGGACAACGTCCTGGTCGTGATGATGGCTGAGTTCGGCCGCACGCCCCGGATCAACGGTTCTGTCGGCCGGGATCACTGGCCCAATGCGTGGTCACTTTCCATGGCCGGAACGGGAATTAATAAAGGCATCGTCGTTGGCGAGACTCTTGCCGATGGGACCGACGTCAAAACGGAGCCCTACGACATCGGCTCGATGTTCCACACCTGGTATCACGCTCTGGGCATCGATTCGAAACATGTCGAATTCATGAACGGAACTCAGCCGTTGCCGATCGCCCACGATGATATGCACCCGGTCAAGGAGCTTCTGTCATGAGCGAAGTCACCGAACAGAAAAGCGAACCGAAGGAACTGAAGAAGATCGAAACCGACGGACAGGTCTGTCAAATTCGCTTCAGTCCGTGCGGGCAGTTTTTATTCGGCGGCGGGTACGACTCATCGATCCGCCGATGGGACATGACGACCGACGAGCCGCAATCGCTGGCTCCTATCGTCGGTCATCGTGGCTGGGTTCAGGCGATCGGATTCGCACCGAAAGGAGAAACGCTGTATTCCGCCGATTCATGGGGCACGATCTGCGCATGGCCCTACCGCGATGAAGACACCTCGCCGACCTGGAAGAACGAAGACGCGCATGATGGGTGGATTCGTGACCTTGCGGTCAGTCGCGACGAATCGTTGATCGCAACCGTCGGGCGAGATCGAT
>JBLFXD010000466.1:0-6084 GCA_047611045.1 Planctomycetaceae bacterium
CAGTCGCCACAGACTCCGTCGAACAAAACGTCCTTTCGAATTTGTCCCCCATGCCCGCCAACTTCGGTGAAACATTGACTGAAGAGCAGTTTCGTCAGTTGATGGCGTACCTGCTGTCACTTCGCAGCTCGTAAACCATCAGTCGAAACGTGTGTGTGCCGGGCATGACTTCGACTTGGTAGACACAACGCGTCCGACTGACGAAAACTCCGCATTCAGGCTGGCTGTGCAACTTTAACTCATTAATCAATCAAAGGATTCACCACTATGATTTGCCGATGTCTGCTGCTCGCCGTTCTGGCGTCTGTCCTGCCGTCTAAGTCCTACGCTGCTGAACCAGCGAAATTCGACGAGGCCACGCGAGCGCCGTATACCAGCGTTCCTGAAAAATCCCGCAACGGCAAATCGATCGAGGAGATGAAAAAGAAGGTTCAGGAGTCGTGGGACAAGATCGTGTTCAAGAAAGACGGTAAGGCCGTTGAGTATGTCGTCACCTTCTCGACTGACGCCGGCGACTTCCAGGTAGAAGTTTGGCCCGACGTTGCCCCAAACCACAGTCGCAGCTTCATCGCTCTGGCACAGGCCGGCTTCTATGACGGCCTGATTTTCCATCGAGTGATTCCTGGGTTCATGATTCAGGGAGGATGTCCACTCGGCTCCGGCAGCGGCGGCCCAGGCTATTGCGTCAAACAGGAATTCAACGACAAGCCGCACGAACGAGGCGTCTTGTCAATGGCACGCGCTCAGCCAAAGGATTCGGCCGGCAGTCAGTTCTTCGTCTGTGTCGATGCAGCGCGATTCCTCGATAAAAACTACACCGCCTTTGGGAAAGTTGTTGCCGGACTGGAAGCCGTCGACAAAATCGTCAGCGCCGATCGCAACCAACAAGATCGACCGTTCGAACCAGTCACCATCAAAAGCGCGAAGGTGACCCAGAAGAACGACAAGCCGAAAGCGGCAAAGGAGTAGCCTGATCCGTCCGTCAATCGGTCATTCATACATTGCCGGGTCGACCGAAGTCGGCCCGGCAATTTCCTTTCTATAAGCCCAAACCGCTTCGTCTGGAATTCGAATAAACCTCTTAAAACCCGTGGTTCTGCTACTTGTCGGTCTGCAATTGCTGCCCAACGCGACATCGGCGAAAGAGCAAAGCACGCGTCACAGCACCGTGTTCATCATGGTCGCCGCGATCTAAAGCACGCTCACGCGAAGTGGCTTAAAACTGTAATTCCCAAGGGTATGCAAGCACTTTTGGCTTCGCTGAACAATTCTGAAACTGCCCCTCATTTGCCTGCAGTACGGCTCGATGACGGAGCTTGTCGCTTGGTTGCGCCGAGTTCATCAATGACCCACGCCAGTCGCATCGACAGCGACCGCGCCTCGCCCGGTTTTGAATCGGCGTCGTCCGGATGCTGCGTCAATTCACCTTTCAATGTCGCGATCAAGTGCTCCACGGCGGCCGGGCCCAGCTCGATCAGCCGGTTTCGAGCGGACACTTCCTGATCACTCAATTGACTGACGATCTGCCGGACGCGCTCCGCAGTGACGAGCGACTTGAACTCGGGAGTCTGCCGATCCCGCGCGACCGAGAAATCCTGTCGGACGCCGTTCCACCACTGTTCCCACTGCTCCGGCGTGAAGGAATGCCGTCGCCCGGTCAGTTTCCACAAAGCCGACGTGAGAACGAATGACGTGTTCGTTGACGATCCCCCTCGGGTGGCACCGGTCTGCTGGCTCAGTCTCTTCAGCAATTGAATCAGCACCGGAATGGACTCGGCATTGCCCGTTGAACGCAGCACGAGTGCGAGATGACTCGCGACCTGCGGCTTCGCCTTGAGCAAACGCTGCTGCACCTTCGATCGCGCCGCCTCGCCAAGATTGATCAACTGCCGCACTCGCGGATCAACCTGTTTGCCCGACGCGAAGCGCTGATTCCACAAAGTCACATACATGGCCTGAGGTGGCGTGCCCGGTTGCCAGAAGATTCCCCCGCCGGTCATCAGGAAGTGCGAAACCCGCGGCCCTTTCTCCAACTGGTCAAGCAACACGTCAGGATCGTTGATGTCGCTGACGTCCTTCACCGCGAGGTCATCGGCAGAAAGAAGTTCGACAACTTCGCTGAAGACCTCCGAGGCCGGGACTGCAGGCTGCAGCGTCTGAGTGACGGGTGGCCTTGAGTTGCCGTCGGCAGGCTTCACGTTCACCGCGACTGGTTGGACTCGTTGCTTGTTGACGGTGACATCGCCGGGCCTCGACTCGCCCTCGTCCGGGACGAGCACTTCGACGCGCACGTTCTCAGGCTCACCTTGAACTTGACGCTCCCGGTGGAATGTCAATCGACGATGCCCGTCGGGAAAGTTCTCACCCCAACGGAAATCGTCCACGGTCAGTAGTTCGACTTTGGGGAAGTGTTGCTGCAGGCTGCGATTGGCAATCGGAAGAGCCTTCGCCACGGCGTCCCGGCCGCCGGCTCGAATCAAAGACTTGAAGTGGCCGACGACACGACTGGCCGCCGTGAAGTTTTGGATCTTCAAATCTGTTTGCTCGGTGCCCGACGGCCACCCGTACTCGCACGTCAGTCGAATCGTCCTGTCGCCGCGTCGGACGAAGAGCGTGTCCTGGCTGCCGCTCCAAAAGTTTGGCTTGCCGTTGAACCAGAGACCTTCAATCGACTCGATGTCGCAATCATCGACCAGTTGCTTCAACAGGTTGGCGACATCGTCCTGTCTGAGTTTCGTTCTGGACTCTCGTTCGCGGTGATTCGCTGGCACGATAGCCGAGCCGTCCTTCCGAATCACGAGCAGAGTGCGCGGTTCGATTCCGCCAAACTTCACGCTGCCACGCTGCACCCACGAGACGACGACATCATCGGCTTCGGTATCGAGCGTGCCTTCCGGGCCGTCATTCGCGTTGCCGTCATTCGCGGCAGCAAGTGGATCGTCGCGCAGTTGCCAGACGGCGAGCCCTTTCTGCTTGTCCGTGAAGCCGGTCGCGAACCAGCGGCCGTCGTCAGAGAACGCGCCGTCGTGAGCTTCCGAGTGAATCTCTGCGACCAGCCTGCCAGTCTTCGTTGACCAGATCGGCACGACTTCATCTGTCGCCGTGCGGGCGAGCAGTTGGCCGTCCTGTGAGAAAACCAGTCCGGAGCGACCGAGCCGGAATGGTGCGTCGAGCCGATGCTCCAGCCTGCCCGATGCGGCGTCGACCAGCTTCACACCCAGCATGTCACCGATCGCGAGTCTTCGATCATTGGGCGAGAACGCGAGACACAGCACCTGACTGGCCACCGGTTCTTTGATTTCCGGATCGGGGTGCGTGCGATCGGGATTCTCATTCGGCAAAGCCACCAGCCGCTTGCCGGTGCTGACTTCCCAGACGAACGTTCCCGCTTGCTGGCCGCCGGTCGCGAGCCATTTTCCATCGTGCGACAAAGCGATGGACTGCACTTGAACCGCGTTGTCGTGTTGCACAGTTTGCAAGACTTTGCCGGAAGCGACATCCCACACGATCCCGTGAGCATGCGGAGGACTGAACCCGCTCAGTCCCGGCGTCCGCCCGACGGCGATCAACGACAGATCGGGCGTGATCGTCAGGCCGCGGAGGAACCCGTGCTCTAGTTCCTCCGGCAGCTCCAGCATATTTACGAGCTTGCCGGTCACCGCGTCCCAAACGCCTACTTGTCCGCTGACAATCGCGGCAACTCGCCGGCCATCTGCGGAAAGCTGGAGCCGACCGGTGAGAAAGAAATTGCCGTGCCTGTCGCTGTCGAGTTTGACCTCGCGCTTCAACTTCTGCTCGACAACGTCCCAAGTGCGAATCGTCACGGCACGCTCAGTCGCGACGCTGACAAGCTCTTTGCCGTCGCCGCCGAACCCAACTGCCATCACGTTCAAATGATCCGGCAGCACAAACGCCGGCTCGCGCAACGTCCGGGTCTTTTCCTGCTCCGCCCGCTGGTCCTTAAGCCATTCATCGCGGTCGAAATCACGCAGTGTCACTTCGATGGCTGGAGGCTTGCCGGACGCTGGCACCGTCACGTGGGCCGTTCCCGCCCAGCTCGGGAGGATGATCCCGGACACCGCCAGACTGTGGTTCGCATAGCCGTCGACGATGACCTTGTACTGACCGGGAATCAGTTCTTCGGTCTTGAACGTGTGGTCCGAATCCGGATTGAGTGCATCGAAGTGCAGAACATCCCGGTGATTCAGCGAGCCACTGGTGTGAGCATTCCGGCTGCAGACATGTACGACGAGCGTGTTGAGTTTCAAGTCCGCTGGAACCACCACGCGACCCGAAATCGCCTGGCCTGAGGGTCGCGACACGCTGACGGATTTTGTTTCCTTCTCGCCGAGTTCAATCCATTGTCCATCGAGGTAGACACTGCTGCTTGCCTTGCCCGTTCCTTCACGCACGATGTCCACCAGCCGATACCTCGCGACGACGTACGTGCCCGCTCGCAGGTTTTCCAACGCCAGCGAGTCGCCGTTCTTCAGCCGGCTGAAGCGAATCCCCCCGTACTCCTCCGGGCCGTATTCATCGCGCCGACCATGCTCGGCATAAAACGCCGGATCAATCCGCTCGACGAAGAGGCGAGTCTCGGCTTCTGCTCCGGGCATGTCGTACTTGATGTTCAACCGGGCCGAAGGAGCTGTCGCTGAGGCCACAGCCGTCGGTTCAACCGGGATGCCAGCATCGTTCTGTCCTTGCGGCGCTTCTGCCTGAGCCAGTTGCCAGAAGACGACGTCGCCGCGAATCGTCGTGCAGGCGACTCGTTGACCGTCCGGCGAGAACACGAGGTTTCGCAACCCGTTCCCCGCCGAGTCCTTCGAGATCACGTCGGCGGCTGGCGCGGGGAGTGTCTGGACGATCTTTCGCGTCGCCAGATCCCAGATCAGAAGCGACGCATCGGGCGCGATGCTCGCGGCCATTCGAATGTCCGACGGAATCGCTGTCAGGCTGGCATACGTGAAGCCACCAAATTTAATACCGGACCTTCGAAGGCCTGAATCGTCGAGTTCCGGAGATTTCGTAACGGCTTCATCCGGAGCGGTCACATCGCGCGGCACGCTCCCCATCTCGGCGGCAATCAATGTCACCTTGCCCCAGCCGTTCACGGCCACTTGGCGACCGTCGCGCGACCAGTACACGGAGTGGCTCTCACCCCCGACGTTCTTCCATTCGGCAAGACGCTCACCCTGCGGCACGCTCCACAGCACCAGCACTCCGTAACGATCCATCGCCGCCAGCGTTGTGCCGTCCGGTGAGAACGCCAAGCTCGACATCCGCGTTTCAGCCTTTTCGCCCAGTCGTACGATCAGCTCTTTCGAGACACGATCAAACACGGCCACCGTCCCGTCCGTGCCGCAAGCCGCGACCAGCTTTTCGTCTGCCGAGATTGCCACGGCATAGACGCTCCATTGAGGACTCGATCGCAGCTCGCACTGCCGCTCCTGAGTCGTCGCGTCCCAGACTTCCGCAGTGCCGACATTCGTTCCCACAACAACCAGCGGCGACTTCGACGACACGGTGATCGAGTTCGCGTGGTGACTCATCTGAATCGACGTCGGAACCCACTCCGACTCGTTCTGCTGCCACGACACGAGCGTGTTGAAGTCGCCCGTTCCAAAGGCCTGCAGCGAGTCGTGAGACCAGACGACATGCTCGAGTCGGTGTCCGGGACCGACCTGAGCAGGAAGTTGGTCCCGTTTTTCCGGATGTCGCACTTCGGCGGTCGAGGGCGTTTCGCCAGCGTCCAGAACAGGCGCCGGCAGAGACACTGTCTTGACCAGCAGGTCGGTCAAGAATCGGGTCTCCATCGACACGTTCTCGAACGTCACCACATGCCGATACGGTCGCAGTCGATACTCAAAGTGTGAGATTCGCGCCAGCGCTATTGGAAACGTGAACTCACGACGATTCGTCGGCCCTGCGGTACCGACGACTGCGTGGCGCTGACCGTCATGATCCACCGCCACGACTTCATACGTCGCAAGCTCGTCCTGGCTGCGAGGCCAAAGCAGCGTCAACACCGCCTGCGACCGCGTCTCCTTCACGTGCTCCGGCCTGACGTTCTGATAGCACTTC
>JBLFXD010000467.1:0-6079 GCA_047611045.1 Planctomycetaceae bacterium
CGCGCCGCTGAGATCGTGCTGAACCGAGCGTTTCCTGAATCACCGATTGAGACGCGATCAATCCGCAAGACAGCGGCCGACATCCGTTACAACGGCGGCAAGCAACAACAGGAGTACCTCGATCGATTCGGCATCAACCGGCCGCTGCGTGCCTTGATCTTTCCGGGACGATTACAACAGGCTTTCAGACCTCACTGGTTCGGCCGCACGGGACCTGAGCACAGCGGTCTTTATCGAGCGGAGATGCAGCTCAGCGGAATTCGCCCGCCGGGAGGACAAACGGCTCATCTTCGCATCGGCAAGAGTACCGGCGAAGAAACGAACGAAGGGTTGATCGAACTGGATATTCTGGGCTCGGAGGATGAGCCGGAAATCGTCGAGTTCGAAGTATTTCTGGAGATGCCTGCGAGTCTTGAATTCAACGTAGTAGCGACCGACATCATCGATCGGCAGAAGGGTGGGCATTACCGCAATGCTCTGTCTCAGCCGTTTTACGTTTTCACTCACAGCAGTGAAACCAATTTGCTGAATCCAACGGCGCCGAAGATGTTTGACGAAGAAGGCAACGGTATTTATTCGACGGTGCTGCTGGACTGGATCGAGTGGGAAGGACCGATTGAAAGCGAAGTCGAACGGGCCACGCGGGAAGGGGTTTTTCCACCTGACGAGGCGGCGTCTGAGGTCTCAGGTCATCTGCAACGATTTGCGGAGCGTGCCTGGCGGCGGCCGGTTGCCAGCGATGAACTCCTTCACTACCTGACCGCCTACAAAGCCGAAATTGCCGCTGGCGAGAATCCCGCATCCGCCTATCAGGTTGCCCTGCTCGGCGTGCTGACGTCTCGCAACTTCACCTACATCGTCGAGGGTGATCCAAAACCGCGGCAGCGACTGACCGACTGGGAACTCGCCTCGCGTCTCTCGTACCTGCTCTGGAGTTCCATGCCGGACGCGGCTCTGCTGGACGCTGCCCGCAGCGGATCACTGACGGGCGATGGCCTGGCAGCTCAGGTCGATCGCATGCTGGCCGACTCGAAGATCGACCGGTTCATCGACGACTTCCCGCGGCAGTGGCTGCAGTTGCATCGCCTGGGAATGTTTCCGCCCGACGGTAAGCTCTATCCGGACTACGACGTCTGGCTGGAAGCGAGCATGCACAAAGAGGTCGTCCAGTACTTTCGCGAAGTCTTCGTAAACAACCTGAGTATTGATGCATTCATCAGCTCTGACTGGACAATGGCCAATCCGCGTTTGTGCGAATTCTACGGCCTGCCCTCGCCGACCACGTCTGGCTTTCAGCGCGTGTCGTTGCGACCCGATGACCACCGAGGCGGCCTGTTGACCACGGGCGCGATTCTCGGTCTTACGTCAGACGGGACTCGGCATCGTCCGGTTCATCGCGGCGTCTGGGTCAGCGAAGCCATCTTCGGCAAAACGCCACCACCACCGCCGGCCAACGTCGATCCGATCGAGCCGAACCCTCCGGACAGTCCCAAGGCCACGATCCGACAAAAGATTGAAGCTCACGCGAAGAACGCTAACTGTGCGGCCTGTCATCGCAATATCGATCCGCTCGGGTTGGCGTTCGACCAGTTCGACGCCATCGGTCAGTGGCGCACTCACGAGCGCGTCGAGAAAGGGACCGGCAACGATCCGCCGGTTGATCCAAGTGGCAAGTTGCCCGACGGTCGGACATTCGCCGACGCAGAACAATTCAAGCAACTGCTACTGGACGACCGAGACCAATTCATTCGCGCTTTCGTCGAGCATCTCTGCACTTACGGATTACGCCGCGTCCTGACTGTGGATGATCGAGAAGACATCCAAGTCATCGTGAAAGAAGCAAAGCACAAGAACCATCAACTGAAAGACATCATTCGCGCCGTCGCACTGTCCGATCTTATAAAGAAACGCTAATCGCTTAAGGCTCCCTCATGACTCAATCCTGGCTGATCGATCGTCGTCATGCCCTGCGCGGGCTCGGCAGTTTCATTGCACTGCCGCTTCTGAACTGCATGCGTCCTCTGCATGCGGCGGATGCTGAAGCTCCACGGCGCAGCGCGTTCATCTACATACCCAACGGCGTCAACACGCTGGATTATCAGATCACGACGCACGGAGAAGATTACACATTTTCGCGTTCGCTCAAGCCGCTGGAGAAACATCGAAGCGTCGTCACTCCGGTCAGTGGTCTGCATCACCCCGGCGGATTGGGACATCATCACAATTGCCAGAAGATCTGGCTCACTGGCGGGCAGCTTGGGCCGACTGATCGAAACACGATTTCGGTCGATCAGCAGATGGCCGAGGTGACTGCGCCTCACACCCGTTTTCATTCGCTTGAGATCTCTAACAAAGGCGAATCGCTTGCCTGGACCGCGGACGGAATCCGCCTGCCTGGCATGAGCCGTTGCAGTCAAATCTTTGCTCACCTTTTCCAGGAGCCAAAGAACGGCACCGCTGCACAGCGACGGGCCTTGCGCCGCGAGGGTAGCGTTCTGGATGCGAATCTGGCAGAAGTCCGCTCGCTTGAGCGAAAGATGGGGACCGAAGACAAGGGGCGAATGAACCAGTACCTGACCGCTGTGCGGGAGACTGAAATTCGCACAAAGCGGGCCGATGCCTGGCTGGATGTTCCGCGTCCGAAGATCGCCGATGCCGATCGCCGACGCAGCGATCGAGATGTCCGCCAGACTCAGGCGGGCGACTATTTCCGGACGGTTTACGATCTGATTGTGCTCGCCTTTCAGACTGACGCCACACGAGTAGTCACCTTCAGCAGTGGCCTGGAAGGTCAGGGGTTGGCGATTCCGGAGCTGGGAATTTCGCAGTCACGGCACGAACTGAGCCATCACAATGGAGATGTCGGGCACATGGAGAAGCTCACTCAGAGCGACACGTTCAGCGTCGAGCAATTCAGCTACTTTCTGACCCGCCTGGCCGAGACGCCGGATTTTGACGGTCGCCCATTGCTCGACACGACCATGTCCCTGTTCGGCAGCGGCATGGCTTACGGACACAGTCACGGCAACGCGAATCTGCCGCTTGTCCTTGCGGGCGGTGCCGGCTGCGGACTCAAGCATGGTCGCCATCTCGATCTCAATCAGGGCCACTTTGATGCCTACCAGCTCGACGATCCTGGTCAGCACTATCGCCTCTGCAGCCGCCCGGCTAACAGCGATGCTCACATGAGCAACCTGCTATTGGTGATGGCTCAGAAGATGGGCGTCGAGACCGGGCGCTTCGGCGACAGCAACGGTGAACTGGAGTTAACAGTCTGATGGCCGATCTATTTCGTGGGGCAGGATTGCATCCTGCCAGGCAGGTTAAAAACCTGCCCCACTTGTTCTGCATGCTGATGCTCATTTCGAGCGACCTTCGCGCCGACGAACCCTTCCGACCTCAGCCCGGAGAATTTCCGCAGGTGGCGGAAGCAAAGTCCTATCGCGGCGAACTGGTCTTCGTCGATCACGTGAACCGGCGCGGGAGTCTGCGTCTGCAGGTCGACGGTCACTATCAAGAGGGACGACTGCACCACTTCGCCATGCTCCCTTACGGAGTGATTCGCTACCGAGGTGCCCCGGCCGACCTCCGAGACATCCCGATCGGCACGGTCCTGTATGGCCGCTTCTATCTTCCTCCCGATCCAAAGACTTCCGCTGTTCCCAGTTCAACCGGGGGCGATAAGTCCGTGCCGGCGGAGAACCACGCCATCCTGCTGGAAGACGGGCCGAGTCTGTGCCTGCGCGAAGGTAAGGCCTGGAAGCTTAAGTCGGTGGACATCAACGGTTCGGATGGGCATTTGGTCGCCAGTCTGGATCGGAAAGAAGACGGTGAAGGACTCGGTGGCGAACACAAATTGACCATCGACCGTTCCACGCGCATCTGGCGCGGTCGCGAGTTGCTCGGTCTTGACGAACTCGTCTCGGAAGGAAGCTGGCCCAAACAGGGGCAGAAGCAGTTCGAGGGGCAGGCGATTCAGCTCGCACTCACCTGGCATCCGCGTTACCACTACCAGCAATTTCACGTGGCCGATGTGTGGCTCGATGAAGCATCGACAAAGGTTGCAGCCGAACGTCAACGCCAGCGACACGTTCGACACATTCGCACTCGCTGGATGCCGGCAAAGGTGGACTCAGTCGAGTATGGAGAATTCGGTCACGCCACATTGAAGGCGACCTTGTTCGGCGGAATGGATGAGTCGTTGTACGCCGACTTCAAGCCGGGCATCGGTGGTAAGATGGCCGCGGCCGAGAGCACCCTCCGAACCTGGTGGCCGGACCACGACGGCATGGACGGTCGAATCATCGCCGTCAACAAGGCAGAAAAAGAACCGCCGCTCGGCAGCAGCGGAATACAAATTCAGTTCGAGGTCCCGCTCATCCTGGAAGGTTTCCGCCCGGGACGCATCGTCCGCATCCGCCCTCAAGACTGGCCCAATGTCAAACCGCCGGTCGAAGAAACAGTCCGCAGCTACGAAGACCGCTGGCCCAGCCCCGATCTGTTTCAAAAGTGAATCACGAAAAGGCATGGGAGTATTGCAGGCCGCGAGTCATTGGAATCTGGCACGCTGTGTATTGTTGCCCCAGGAGCAAGATCTCGCATGGGACCTGCGACATATCGCAACGCTTCGTCATTCGCTCGCGGAAGTGGCAGGCGGTTCTGCGAACTCAATCGGGCACCCGGCATCCATCGACCTCGAAGTATCGGTGGCCTCCTTCGTTACTCGCCGTAATACTGAACACCCACGCCCTTTCTCCGTCGTGAGAATCATGAGGCGTTCTATTGTCCTTGATTATGGAAATGCACTCTCGTGCAATTAACAAACGATCGAGGTTCCGAGCAATTCCTGTGGCCCGTCCGCCGCGTGATGCCGGTGTGGTGGAAGCAGCAATTATGAGCAGCGATTCATTTGAAATTCCGCGACTCGAAGAATTGCGTGCGACTCGCGGCGGGCGTGTCGCGTTGGCTGGATTCGAATACCAGCGTGCCTTCGCGGTGCTGCGTCTCGCGGCAATGGCGATTCAGCAGCCGGTGCAAGGTTGCACCGCGATCCCGTCCAGGCTGCGTTACGAGTGGGCCGAAGACGTCGATGAGGTATCCACCACAGGCGAAGTCCTGTTCTGGCAATGCAAACACGGTGACGGGTGGAGCCAACCGGCTCGGCTGGCTGAGGTGCTCCTTGGATTCGCTCCCAAGTGGCTGTGGTCGTCGGTGGCCAGTCGCAAGAACATTGCCTTCCGTCTTGTGACCAGCGCCCGCGAGTATGCCGCCTTTCACGACGCCCCAGGTCTGCCGCCGGACAGGGAGAAAGTGCGGAAAGCATTTCTGGGGAAACTGTCGCTGCCGGCGTCGCCCAATTCTGATCGGGCACTCTGGACGCCGGATGCCGCAGCGGCTGGACATGAGGAGCTCTTTGACGCGCTGTGGAACGCGACGCGGGTTCTCTACATTCCTGGCACGACCGAAACGCACGACGGCATGGCCGTCTGGGCAGCCGAGCGTCAGGCGGTCAACGCGTTGGCGATGGCACGCAAGGTTGCCGATGTCGGGCGTCTGGGTGAAATCGTCACGGCCATTCGAGCGTTGCTCTCGGTCCACCAGCCAGGCCCAGCAGACGCCGCAGGCATGGTCGATCGGCCAGAGGTCTCACCCTGCTCTCTGCTGGCGATCGACGTCGACCACCGGCTGTTTTCTCGTTCAGGCCGGCTCCGGGGAGCGATCTGCTTCGGGTGGTTGACCGTACGGAACTGCTGTTACGTCTGAAAGAGCCTGTTCCGCCGCCGTACGTCGCTCGGCGCCCGGAATGGAGCGACGTCGTACGGGGGGCGAGTGACGAAGTGCGTTTCCTCGAACGCACCATCACAAAAGGTAAGCGCACGGTGAAGTGCATCTTGCAGGGGGCTTTATGCTGAGGTGATTTATTTTCCCTCAGTCTGGAGTTCCGAGCGATGGCGAATCAGCGGCGTAGTGTGGAGAAATAGGCTTACTGGCGGGGTCAGCTTGAGCGGCAGTTGGCGAGTGGTTTGTCGATCAGAAGGTGGTGTCGCGAGAGCGGGGTTTCGGAGCCGACGTTTTACGT
>JBLFXD010000468.1:0-6072 GCA_047611045.1 Planctomycetaceae bacterium
TAAAGTCGAGGTGACGTTAGTTCTGGCAATGCTCCCTGTCAATATATGCAGATTCCGCAAGAGAGCGACTGTGCGTCGAGATTAACCGTTGCAGGCAGATCCGCGAGCAGATCCGTGAAGAGGCGCGCGACCGCCGCTGATGATGTTTCCCTGTTCGAATGAATTGCTTCCGCAAACCAGCTAGATTCAGCGAACACGTTGGCCGCAGTTGATTGGTCAGTGTGCTCCGAGCTTCCGCTGTCGCATTGTCGACTACGACAATCACCGGCAGGACTCGGGGGGAAACAATCTGAAATCCCGGACACCGACCGGACTTTTTGAAACTCAGCGAGTACACAATGAATTCGTCCCACCGCCTTTGCACCATCCTCGTTCTGGCAGTTCTGACAGCAACCGGCACGATCATTTATCAGAGCAACGCCGCCGACACCGGCACTGACAAATCAACAAGCTTCCCCAAACTGATCAACACCGAGGATCCCGAGGCGAAACTGACAACCGCCGCAGACGCACTGAAGGGCATGCAGGTGCCGGACGGGTTTACGGTTTCCCTGTTCGCTTCGGAGCCGGACGTCAATCAGCCGATCGCCCTCGCGACGGACGACCGCGGGCGACTGTGGGTCGCGGAAAACTACACCTATGCGCAACGATCAACGAACTTCGACGACAACATGCGAGACCGTGTGGTCATCCTCGAAGATGAAGACGGCGATGGAGAGTTCGATAAACGAACCGAGTTCTGGGACCAGGGCCGCCGGCTAACGAGTGTCGAAATCGGATACGGCGGCGTCTGGGTTCTTGATGCCCCAAACCTGCTCTTCATCCCGGACCGCGACGGAGACGACATTCCGGACGGCGAACCCATCGTGATGCTTGACGGTTGGGACGACGGCGCGGTCCGACACAATATTGTCAACGGACTTCGCTGGGGACCGGACGGTTGGCTGTACGGTCGGCACGGAATTCTCGCGACTTCCCAGGTTGGAGCTCCGGGCGCGACGGCGGATCAACGAACGTCGCTCAACTGCTCCGTCTGGCGTTTTCACCCGACGAAGCACACATTCGAAGTCGTGTGCGAAGGCACGACCAACTCGTGGGGCATGGACTGGGACGAAAACGGCGAACTCTTCTTCATCAACACCGTGATCGGTCATCTCTGGCATGCCGTGCCGGGAGCCTACTTTCGGCGGATGTACGGCGAGCATTTCAATCCGCACGTTTACGAGGTCATCGAACAAACGGCCGACCATTTTCATTGGGACACGAAAGAGCAGTGGAGTGACATTCGAAAGCTCGGAGTCACCAAGACCACTGACGAGGCCGGCGGCGGACACGCGCATTCGGGCATGGCGATCGTGCCTTCCGGCCTTTGGCCAAAGAAGTACGACAACTCGGTGATAACAGTCAATCTGCATGGCCGGCGGATCAACCGAGACCGACTGGTCCGTGAAGGAGCGACCTACGTCGGTAAACACGCGGAAGACTTCATGCAGGCTTCCGACCCGTGGTTCCGCGGCGTCGAACTTCATTTCGGACCAAACGGTGTTCTCTACATCGCCGACTGGTCTGACGTCGGCGAGTGCCACGAAAACGACGGCGTGCATCGAACGTCCGGGCGGATTTATCAAATTCGACCGAATGGCGAACAGAAGCAACCGTTTGACTTTGGAGGTTTCGGCACCGTTTCAGCCACAAACAGCGATCAGTTGGTGGACGCGTTTGTTTCTGAGCAGCCTTGGTTGACGTTCCGCGCGATCCGAATTCTCGCCGAGCGAGCGGCTGCGGGTGAAGATCTCACGGTCACTCGCCAAATACTGAGTAACGATTACGTAACTTCCACACGACCGGTCGCTCAGCGTTTACCCGCTCTGTGGGCACTGCACGCTTCCGGCGGATGTTCCGAGAAACTTCTGCGAAAACTGCTCGACGACAAGTCCGAAAGCATCCGCGTCTGGGCAGTCCGACTGCTCGCAGAAGGCGGCTCCCTGACACCACAAATCCAAACACAACTGACGAAGATGGCCGAGTCCGATAAGTCGGGCCTCGTACTGACTTACCTGGCTTCAGCCCTCAATCGACTTCCGTACGACCAGCGTTGGCCAATCGCCGAACAACTTGTCAAGCACGGTGAGTTTGCCGGCGACCGAGTGTTCCCGCTGATGGTTTGGTACGGAATCGAGCCCGCACTCGTTTCTTCACCGAAGTCCGCAGTCAGCCTCGCCACAAATTCCAAGCTGCCGCTGGTTCGCGAGTTCGTTGCCAGGCGTTTGACGGAAGAAATCGAACGCAGCCCGGATACCGTCGATCAGCTCGTCAAAGCCCTCGGCGATGACAGCACGAGCGCCCCGCAGAAACATGACATCCTTCACGGAATGACCGACGCTCTTCGCGGTTGGCGAAAGGCTCCTCAACCGAAACAATGGAAACAGGCCAGTCTGGCATTCGCGAAATCAACGAACGACAACAAGCGACTCGCGAGAGAGCTGTCTCTGGTCTTTGGCGACGGGCGGGCGATGGACGAACTGCGGAAGATCGCCAAAGACGGAGGTGTGCCTTTGGAAGAACGGCGCTCCGCAATCAGAGCACTCGTTCTGGCGAGGGACCAATCGATCGTTGCCTACCTTCAGAACCTGCTGACAAACCGCGACTTGGCGAAGGACGCGATCAATGGACTGGCCGCCTTCGGCAACGACGAGACTCCCAAACTCCTTGTTTCGAAATTCGGCGGATTCCGAGACGACGCAAAGCGTGAAGCCATCAACACACTTGTTTCGCGCGTCGCATTCGCGACTGTCCTACTGGACGCCGTCGCGGAGCAGAGGATCGCTCGCGATTCGGTTTCGGCATTTCAGCTGCGGCAGATGCAAAGCTACGGCGACGACACAATCAGCGGCCGAGTCGCCAAACTCTGGCCCGAACTCGCCGAACAATCTCGCGAGAAGGCAGAGCGGATCGCCCAACTGCGGAAGCTGCTTTCGTCAGAGACTCGCGCCAAGGCAGACACGTCGAACGGACGGTTGCTGTTCAGCCGATCCTGCGCGAATTGCCACACGCTGTTCGGTGAGGGGAAGAAGATCGCTCCCGATCTAACCGGTGCTCAGAGAAGCAATCTCAATTACCTCTTGGAAAACATCGCCGACCCCAGCGCGACCGTGTCTAAGAATTTCCAGATGCGCATCGTGCTGCTGGAAGATGGTCGAGTTCTGAACGGCGTCGTGCTGGCTCAGAACGAGAAAACGTTCACCGTTCAAACAGCGACGGAGCAGGTCGTCATTCAGCGCGACGAAGTCGACCTCATGCAGGATTCGAAGCTGTCGATGATGCCCGAGAACCTGCTGAACGTTCTCAAGGACAACCAGATTCGAGACCTGATCGGATACTTGATGTCACCGACTCAGGTGCCGTTGCCATAAAACAAAAGCCGGCCCAACGGACCGGCTTTCTAATCAGCGAGCGAATGTGTTGCAGACGCCCTTCAGTGCAACGCCGTTAAGGATTCTCTGTTCCAGTCTTTGCCACCAGCTTTAGCTGGTGGATCCGTGGTGTATTGTGGTCAAACAGCCGGCTTTAGCCGGACTTCACTTGTGGCTTCAGCCAGTTGACTAACTCCGCGACGGAAAGTCCGGCTGAAGCCGGCTCATCAGATTGTCCATTGCTCAGACACCACCGGCTAAAGCCGGTGGCAAATACAAGGAGAATCCGGCGGTGAAAATCTTTAACGGCGTTGCCTTCAGCTGCTCTGAGTGATGGCAACTCAGACGTATCGCGGAGTGAACGTCTCAACCTGAGAATCGGCCGACTTTGTGATCTGCATCTTCGGAGCCGGGACGCAGGCGTGTGGCTCGTCGATGCGAATTGCCTGATGCTGAGACGGCTCAAGAGGAACGACGCCGGTTGACGTCACAACTTCCTGCGCACGTTCGGCAAGGCTGAAGTCCCGATCGATCCGCTGCATTTCATTCACGACGACAGCGTGCCAATCACCGTCGTGACGTTGCTCTGCCGGCACATAGTTTCGGCGAGCCCACTGTCGCAAACGCAGCTCTGCTACCAGGTCTAATTCTCGACTATCGTTGCCCATCATTTTTGCCCCTCAAAATCGTCACCATCAGATCAGTCAACTGAAGCCATAAAGTCTGGCCAGCGCACACCGGCATTCAGAGCCGAATCACTCACAACGATCGGCAAACGCCGTCGCGCATCCGAAACGAAATCACGGAGGCCCCGACGAGAACCCGCCGTGCGTTGCCACCAGGCCGAATCGTTCGGCTCCTGACTGGTAATCAGGTTCGTTGATCATTGCGGATTGCGACGGACGAATGGGAGGCGGACGACTCAATGCCCTATTGCGAAGGCAATCGGTCGCGAGTTCTCCTACTGAGAGGCAGCAGGAGATTCTTACAACGAGTCGATCAATTCAGACGCGACGAAGTCAGATCGATCGTCGCGGCTCAGCCGAACGGCGGCGTATTCAGGATCGTGATCGAGCAGGGCCAGCCAGTCGTGGTCAGCGATTTCGCCCAGCAGGTCCGCTTTCGCACGCCGCGTCTGCATGAGATTTGTGTCGTACGCCATGCACCACAGAACGGGAAGGTGCATGCGGGTTCCGCAGATGTCTCCGAGAAATACCGCGGTCTGTCCATCGCTTTCGAGCAGCAGTGCCTGATGCCCCTCAGTATGGCCGCCCGTAACGAGCGCCCGAAGCCCCGGCAGAATCTCGACGTTGCCATCGATCAACGTCAACTGCCCGGAATCATACAACGGCAGGAGATTCTCCTGAGGGTAAGCTCCTCGAAGCTCTGGCAACCCCGACGTCGCCATCACCCACTCGCGCCGTTGCGCGATGTACTCGGCGTTCGAAAACGATGGAACGACTTCTCCCGCTTCATTCAGTCGAGTACCGCCTCCGGCATGGTCGAAATGCAGATGTGAGAACACCACGACGTCGATGTCTTCCGGCTCGAACCCCGCTTCTTTGAGATTTCGCAGCAGCGGATCACCAGCCTCGGATGTCAGGTTGCGTTGCTGCTTTTCCGGGAGTTTCGAGCCGTACCCTGTGTCGATCAGAACATTTCGACCATCGATTGTCGCGACGACGCAGTTGGTCTGTTGAGGAATCCGGTTCTTCTCGTCGGGTGGCGTCTTTCGTTCCCACAGAACTCGGGGTACGACTCCGAAAAGCGTGCCGGCGTCAAGATGGCACAACCCACCGGAAACGGTTTTCAGTTCGATCTGTCCGAGCTTCATCGGCTTTTCCCAGTATCGAGCACTCGATTGGCGACCGACCAGATTTCCTCGCCGACTTCGTCGATCGACTTCAGCCGTTCGCCGTCCAGCAGCGAGACCGTTGCCCAGTCAGCTTCGCGAGCTGCGAGTTCCTGATACGCCTGCCGCACCGAGTCGAGGTAGTCACGATCGGCTTCCTGCATATCGGCGGCCTGATCGGTGTAATCTCGTTTTGCCTTTCGCGCGATCAGCATCTGAGCAGTCTCGGCGGGCAAATCAAGATGCACGACCAACTGTGCTCGCGGAAGTCGAAAAACTTCGTGCTCCGTTTTCAAAATCCATTCCTGAAGCCGGGTTCGCTCCTCGCCGACTTTCTTCGCGCCCTGGTGAGCGACGTTCGACGCCACGTAGCGATCGGCGACGACCACATCCTTCGTTGCGAGTAACTCGGAAAGCATCCCGATCGACTCGAACCGGTCCGCCGCGTACAAGGTCGCGGCCAGCAACGGATCGACCTGATCAAGTTGACCGAATTCGCCGTTGAGGAATCGGCCAATCGTCTGTCCGAAATGCGTTTCGGAGTAGCGGGGAAAGCTGATGAGTTCGGAACTGCGGCCCGCATCAAGCAATCGCTGATGCAGCAACTTCGCCTGTGTCCCCTTGCCCGAACCATCAATTCCTTCAATGGCAATCAACACGGTTCTGATCCAATCGTTCGCCTACTGGCCGTTCGCCCACAGACGAAGTTTTAACCGACTGTCGAGTCGCCTTCGAAATCTTCATGAGCACGCAATAGCGCGACCGCCGCGATCTCCGCTTCGCAATGCGTGAAGTAGCTCAGCAGTC
>JBLFXD010000469.1:0-6071 GCA_047611045.1 Planctomycetaceae bacterium
AATTCAAAAAGAGAGATGTTTAGCGGGGGAGAGGGGACTTTCATGCTCCGCTTCGCGAGAGCATGATTTTTGCCGAGCAACAATCGGACACGTCCACGCCTACTCGTTGTCAGATGCGAGCTTCCAGGACTCCGGCAGGTTGCGAGTGATCTCGATGTTTGAAAACTCAGAACTGCTGCGTGGTCCGACTTCTTTGGCCCATGTGGCCATACGGCCGATTCCGTCTGCGAGTGACACTTCGGCGCCGGGCTGAAACACGTTTCGAAATCGCGAGTGATCAGCCCAGGCGGCGACGACCTCTTCTCGCGCCGGCAGGTAGTCGAGGACCGGCGAAACTCCGAAGGCTTCGGCAACGGTTCTGGCGAGTTCGTTCACCGAGACCGGCTGGTCGGCACCGACGTTGAAGACTTCGTTTCGAGATTCTGCAACGAACGGCGCCCGGGCAATTCCGGGGGCAACGTCGCCGATGTAACTGAAGGCGCGAGTCTGTTCGCCGGTCCCGAAGATCGGCAGCGACTCGTTCCGCATGATGCGGTTCATGAAAATGCCGACGACATTGCGGTAGCGATCGCCGATGTTCTGGAACTCGCCGTAAACGTTGTGAGGGCGAAAGATCGTGTAGTCGAGCCCGAACATTTCGTGGGCGGATCTCAAGTCCAGCTCGACGGCAAGTTTGGAGATGCCGTACGGATCTTCGGGACTGGGGACGGTGGACTCGGCCATCGGCACCTGAGCACTGCCGTAAACGGCGATCGAACTGGTGAACACGAAACGTTGTACTTCATGCCGTACCGAAGCGTTGATCAGATTCACGCTGCCGATCAGGTTGTTCGTGTAGTTGAACCGGCGAATAAAGTGGCTCAGTCCCTCGGCGGCGTACGCGGCAATGTGGTAGACAAAGTCGAAACCGTGCTCTCCAAACAGCCGGTCGACCAGATTGACGTCGGTTACCGAACCCTCGACAAACTGAATCCGACCGTCGTCTCCGTCGTCTGGCAGGTTCTCGACGAATCCACCAGAGAGGTCGTCGAGCACGACAACGGTTGCATCGCCGGATCCGTCGATGGCCAGAATCTCGCGCACGACGTGAGCACCGATAAAACCAGCTCCGCCGGTGACAAGGCAGGTAAACGGTCGAGCGGGGTCTTCCATGGTGCGATCAGTCAAAAATGAATTTCCCCGAGCAAATGCGAACGCGCTGCCGGGTGTCGATGTTCAAAGTTTTAGAATAGATAATTTCGCGAGTACGCTTCCGCCGAATTGTCTGGAAGGTCGAAAACATGCCCTGAAAGGCCGCAATCTTCGTCGATCGGGGACCTGGTGGCTGAACCGCCCGACTTTGAATGATGGTCCGTCGGATTGGAGTTTGACAGGCCGGAAATCAACAGAATAGGATCATCGCCCCCAGGGATGGCTTTTTTGCTGCCGGCGGCGCATTTCCTTCGCTCAGTAGTTGCCTCGATCAGGTTTCGTCAAGAGCGGCTTCCTGCAACGCAGACTCCGATTCTCACGTCTTACTCATGTATTCGGTTGGCCGCGATTCTTCGGCCGACAGAATCTGGAACACGCTCATGTTTCGAAAACACACGCTTTGTCTGGTCGCCATTCTGGCTGCAATCTGTACACAGTCAGTTTCTGCAGCGCCGCCGCCGACCGGCGACAAACGGTTCGATGCCGCTTTGGTCAAAGCGATTTCGTTTCTGAAACAGAAGATGCTTGATCCGAAGCTGCGTCTGCATGGGGGATATCATTCTCTGCCGGCTTACGCTTTGTCTTCGGCTGGTGAACCGAAAACCTTGCCGCAAATCAGCCAGGCTGTGGATGAAGTCAAGACGCGGATCAAAGACGGCGTCTACAAACCCAGCAATGGCGAACATCATATTTACGAGGCGGGCGTTGACGCGATGCTGATGGAAAGCACGGGGGGGGACGCTCACTACAACGAACTCAAGGCAATTTCAGACTACATTATTTCAAAACAGGGAGCCGATGGGTCATGGGATTATCCCGCCAGGACCGTTGGCGATACGAGCATGGCTCAATATGGAGTACTCGGGTTGTGGGCCGCGTCCAGAGTCAGCGTCGACATCCCGAAAGAAGTCTGGGACAAGGCCGCAATGTGGCACATCAGGACACAGCGAAGCGACGGCGGATTTCAGTATCATCCTGGTATGAACATGGGTGGGGCAACAGGTGGAAACGCCTCGTCGATAAACATGACCGCCGGCGCAACCGGATCGCTTGGTATCATCCAGATACAACTCTATCCAGATTCAATGAAGCCGGAATCGGAACGCGAAGGCCCGAAGAAGAAAGCTTTCGGCATCCTTGAAGCCAAAGAGCCAGACCCGGCAGAGGGTGAGAGTGGTCCGTACAAGGTTCAAACAACGCTTACTCAGTTTGAAAATGCGCGGAGTAGAGGACTGGGTTGGGCGACGTCCAAGTACCTGCCGATTAGCCCGCTGCCACACAAGATTTACTACAACTATGCCTTGGAGAGAGCCGCCGCGTTGAATGGTGCCAAGCTTCTTGGCGGTAAGATCGACTGGTTCAAGACATCCGGCGAAGCACTTGTCAAACTGCAGGAACCGGAAGGTAGCTGGCAAACATTTTCAGGGACTCACGTCGGAACATCGTTTGCAATTCTGTTCTTCATTCGACCGACAAAAAAAGCGGTTTCCGCACAGTATGGAGGCGGACTTCTCACCGGAGGTCGAGGGCTGCCGACGGACCTTGCGAACGCGGATGTCAGTGGCGGAGCTGTCAAACAGAAGCGGAAGATTGAAGGCCCGCTGGACGAATTGCTGACTGAACTTTCAGCGCTGAATCCGGATTCGATTGCTGATGCACAGGCCGCGATCGTCGAAAAGGTGCAGGTCGGCAACCGCGAAGATTTGCTCGGAGAAATGGATCGAATTCGAGACCTGATCGCGCACCCCAACCCGGAACTTCGCAGGACGGCTGTCTGGGCTCTGGGACGCAGTGGCGACCTGAAAGATGCCAACCTGCTGATCAGCTCGTTGAATGACAACAACGTCGACGTGCTCACCGAAGCCTACAATTCGTTGTCGTATCTCAGTCGCAAGATTGACGGTGTCGACATGGATCCGAGTCCGTTTGCTGGACTCAGTGAATTCCCGACGCAACCCGAAAAAGATGCGGCGATGGTCGCTTGGCGCAAACAGGCTCTGAAGAACTGGGGAGCGTGGTATCTTCGAGTCAGGCCTTACTCCGAACGCAATGACATCTTTGAGTTGGGGCTGAAAACTAAGCGAAAATAGCTCGACGCACGAACTGCGAATTCTACGCTTGCTCGTCGAGCCACGCCTGCAGCATCAGCACGTCCCATAGGTGATAGTGCCAGTCCGTCGTCCCTGATAAATGCTCCAACCACTTTCGGCGGATGGGCTCAGGATTCAACAGTCCCTGGTCACGCAGACGGCGTTCGTCGAGCAATGACTCAGCCCAGTCGCGCAGTGGTCCGCGCAGCCAGTCTCCAATGGGGACTCCAAATCCCATCTTCGGTCGCTCGAACATCGCGCGCGGCACGTAACGACTGAGCACGTCCTGAAGAATCAGCTTGCCCGTGTTGTCGGCGACCTTTGAATCGAATGGAAGACTCCAGGCCATTTCGACGACGCGGTGATCGATGACGGGCACTCGAACCTCCAGACTGACCGCCATGCTGGCACGATCCACCTTCGTCAGGATGTCATCCGGCAGGTACGTCACCGAGTCCAGCCACATCCATTCTTCAATGGCGTTTCCGGTTCGCAACCACGCGTCCTGATTCCAGTATGTCGAGTCGACGTCTGCAGAATTCAGCACCGGGTTGCCATCAGGTGGCCAGTGCAGATTCGCGTTTTGATAGAGCGAGCCCGCCGAATTCATCCCCAGCAGTTTTGCCCGGTAAAGAAATCGGTCCTGCCATCGTCCGGCCAGAAGATTGCCCGGAACCGACAGCATTTTCGAAACCAGCTTCCGACCAGGAATTCTGCTCACCTGCTGCCAACGGTCTCGAATGTGAAAGTACCGGTTGTACCCACCGAAGAGTTCGTCGCCGCCGTCACCCGAAAGAGCAACCGTCACCTGTTTTCGAGCAAGTTGCGAAACCAGAAACGTTGGAATCTGCGACGAGTCCGCGAACGGCTCGTCATACATCTGCGGCAGCCGAGGGATGACGTCTCTGGCCTCGTTCGGCGTGACGTAGTATTCGGTATGGTCGGTGCCGAGATGTTCGGCAATTTTCTTCGCATGATCCGCTTCGTTGTAACCGGCTTCTTCGAAACCGATCGTAAACGTCTGAATCGGACGATCGCTCTGCTTCTGCATGATCGCGCAGACAAGCGACGAATCGATCCCGCCCGACAGGAACGCACCCAACGGAACGTCGGATAACATTCGAAGCCCGACCGCTTCGGTCAAAAGTTCATCGAGTCGCTCGACCGTTGCTTCACGCGAACCCGTAACCGGATTGGCGAGGGCTTGCCGAGCGACCGACCGGGCGTCCCACCAGACATCGACGGGCGGGAGTTCGGAGTTGGCCGTTAACTTTTCCGAAGCCGAAATCGTTAACGAAGAACCAGCCGGCAACTTTCGAAAACTTGAATAGACGGTGTGAGGTGTCGGCACGTACGAGTGTTGAAGAAATCGAGAGATCGCTCCGCGATTCATTTCAGCATTGAACGCCGGATGAACTCGCAGGGCTTTCAGCTCTGATCCGAAGAGAAAGCAGCCGTTGCTCAGTCCGTAATAAAGCGGCTTGATTCCCAGGCGGTCGCGAACCAGCGTCAGCGACTGCTCGCGAGTATCCCAAACGGCCATCGCAAACATGCCGGTACATCGTTCGATCGTGCGGGCGATGCCCCATTCGGAAAACGCCGTGACGACCGTCTCGGTGTCCGACTGGCCTCGGAATGTCGCCCCACTTTCTTTCAACTGGCCACGCAGTTCGAGGTGGTTATACACCTCGCCGTTATAAGCAAGGACAAACCGACCGCAGGGCGACGTCATTGGCTGGTGGCCATGTTGCGACGCATCAAGAATCGACAGCCGGCGGTGCCCCAGCGCGACCGTGCCGGACTCGTTGATCCAGTATCCGTGATCGTCGGGGCCTCGATGCGTCAGTCGATCGGTCATCTGTTCGACAAGCCGCATTGAGTCGTCGTGCGGGCGTGCCGGGGCGAATTCGAGAAAGCCAGCGAACCCACACATGCCGATTATTTTCCCTTCTGATCGAGAAGTCGCTCGACCTGCTTCGCACGCTCGTTTAACTGAGCGACGGTGCGAGTCGTGACGAACACAAAGGGAGTCCCCGCTTCGTCCTGCAGCAATTCACGCATCAGGTTTGGAAAGGTGACCCGGTCCAGCAGTCCGCTCCAGGTCATCTTGCGAAACTCCTGATTCACCTTCATTTCGTCGACCCGGACGTTGGCTTCAAAGGCTCGGCGATGGTCAATCAGAATCGGCATTTCCGTCTGCACAGAAATCGCATGAATGACGTCCGTTAATTTCACATCGCTGAATTCAACGGGAACGATTTCGACGAACTTTGGCATCGAGGAAATCGGCGGTTTCTGAAGCGGCCAACCGATCGGCCATGCAGCCGCCTCTTTCGAAACCGGGCTGACTCGTAACTCGATTATGCCTTCCGGCGTTCGCCCCGGACGAAATCCCAGTCCCGCTTCGTTTAACAGAATCGCGATGACCGCTCCTCGGCTCAAACCCGCAAGCCCCTCGGGAGCCGGCCGACGAGTAATGTCTCTCTTGAGTTGCTCCACCGCCGCCGGAGTCATGCGAAGCGGCAACGACGACGGCAATCCAACTGCCGCAATCGCCTCTGAAAGTTTAAGTCCGGCCGGATCGCGTACGACTTTGGCAGCCAGCGTCTGAAACACTCGATCAAACTGCGCTCGGGTGAGTCCGAATCCGGGTTTGCCATCATCGTTGCCTTGAGCACCGTACGTTTTCAGTTCGCGAATCCACTCGGCGAGCGGTCCGGTGTGCGACTGTCGAAACCGACGATTCTCGAAAATGATCGAACCATCCCGCTCCAGCAGGCCGACTGCTTT
>JBLFXD010000470.1:0-6069 GCA_047611045.1 Planctomycetaceae bacterium
CTTCTTGGAGAGCACTCGCAATCGCGAGCAGCAGCATTGGACGCTCGAACGGGTTCGAGCGATGGTCGGTCGTCAGAGTGAGTTATGAACTCACGCGTCGGATTGGTTCTGAGATGTCCGGTGCGTTCAACGCTTCCGGAGCGTTTGGAGGTGCCATTGGCACGGCTGGAACCGGTGGCGCATTTTCATCAGGAACCGGCGGCACGGCTTGCAGCGGTGCGGCCTGAACCGGAGTCGGAGTCTGCACGCCCGGCATCTGGTTGATCGGAACCCAGGCATTCTGAATTCGCATCCAGCGAACGTAACTCATGTTCTGATCCGGCTGGCACGGACGGGTGTGCCAGTGTTTCGGATGCGGCGCCACGGGAAGGATGTTTCTCGGCTGCCAGCTTGGCACGTGCTGGTAATAGTAGCCGAGCTGGGTCGTGTCGGTCGGCGTGGCGATGATCGGTGCCCGCTTCTTCGACGCTCCGGCGTAGCTGCCCCATTCGTTCGGGCCGTAGTTGGTGTAGGTCACGTTCGAACGTCGGACGGGAACCTTCGCCGGTGGCGACCAACCGTAGTCTGGCGACACGGCGTAGTAGTCCGGGTCGAGCGCCCAGCGGACGGCTGGGAAAGTCCAGAAGCCTTTTTTGCCGGGACAGTTCGCGTCGGCACAGTAGTCACAGCAACCGTGAAACGGCAGCGGCATCCAGGTCCAGTATGTCGGATTGGGCTGCTGTCGGTTTTGCCGGTTTCCCATGGCGTTCGCCACGTAGTACGGCCCCTGCGGCGGCGCCTGATACTGAGGATGTGACATGGTGTGCGACACCCTGGCAACGCCGTCTGGGCCATTCGCCTGCACGGTCGAGCCGAAGATGCCGAACCCCAGCACGATGAGTACCGACGTGCGAAGAACTCTGATTGTCATGTCTTCGTTCCTTGAGCCTCGGTCTGCATCCCGTCCGCCGCTGACTCAGCGACAGACTTAGTGCTGACAGGTTCGTTGTGACGTTTGCCTGGTCGAGCGTGTTCGTTCAGGCGGGATCGATTGCGAACGTTCGTCTGCCAGCAGCCCCAAAACGGGTCGAGGCCACTGCTCAGAAGAGTGTCGCTTCAGCACTGCCGAATCATCGACGACGCGGCAGGATGATGTTGGAAACCGGGGTCAGCCGACTCGACGGCGAACCCCACGAGTAGTTGTATTGATGACGCACGGTCGGCGGCAGCGGCACGGCCATTGGAGTTCCCGTCGTTGGAGACGCGTAGACCTGGCTGTCGCTGGGGTGCGAGTAGTGCGGTTCGGTGGCGTAGACTCGTTTGTAGTGACCGAACAGCGGAGCACCTTCGCCGCACGATCCGCTTGGCGTGAAGTAGTTGAATTTGTTGTGGAAGTGTGCGGCCAGAACGTGGTTCCGGTAGGCACGCCGGCAATCTGATTTGTACTGTTGCTCGCACCACCAGTTATGAAGCGGTGAGCAACTGCTGGAACCGTCCATGCCGAGGATTTCTTTGCCTCGACACTTCGCGCCGAAGATATTTCGCTTCAGATCGCCGAGCGTGTAGGGACGTCCCATGCAGGCTTCCGGGCTGAGGCAGCTTCCGGCAGGACCCATGCAGGGCATGCCGTTCATGCAGCCGCCAGTTGCATTGCAGCCGCCAGTTGCATTGCAGCCGCCAGTTGCATTGCAGCCACCGATGGCCGCACAGGCTCCACCAGTTCGACACCCGGCTGTCGGTCCACAAAGTCCGTTGTTACAGACATCGCTCACGCGACATCGACCTTCGGGGCCACAGCCAGCGTTCGCTCCCCGAGGCGTGCATACAATCGTGTCGGCGTTGCAGCCAGCGGCTCCGCGAGGTCCGCATGCGGCTCCGTCAGAGGTGCATCCGACTCGATTGGGGCCACAGCCTCCAATCAAACCCGGCGCTGCCGTTGCGGCAGGTGGAGTCGCGACCGTTTCCGGAGCCACGTCCGGGGCGTCTGGGTCCGGCGGCGGAGGGGCGATTGTTCCATCCATTGGCCGCATGGGAATTTCCTGAACGGCGGCCGGTGCAGGAGAGGGCTCCTGACCGAATGCCGCCAGTCCGTATGAAAGTGCCGAGGGGATCACGATCGCCGCGACGACCCGTTTCCACAGGCGTTTGCGATTCTTCTTGCTGATCAGCATGTGTCTCTTCCTTGATCTGGGCTGATTCGATTGTCCGAGTTTGGAACGTTGTCTTGTGGGACGTCTTCTCGTTTCAGGCTGATTTCAGATACCGAGCGTCTCTTCTTGTTCGTGTCTGAATCGGCGATCTGATCATCATTGGCTGTCTAGTGGTTCGTCAAAGTCAAAACCTCGGGTAGCTACGCTCGCCAGAGCGTGGATTGTCCGCCGTCTGGCGACGGCAGCTACCTGAATATGGCGGTCTGACAAAGCACTAGTACTTCCTGCCCGGAGTGAATAACGAGAACAGGCTGTAGTTCGAGCGGTACTTCACTTTGACTTCGGTGCCCATCAACTCCCACTTGTCGTGAGACTCCATTCCGAACGGAGTCCAGATCCAGTTTCCTTTGACGCGGTAGTAGAACGGCCCGTACATCGACCGATACTCGTGCGGGTACATCAGCTCATGCGGCGCGAACGCCTCGTTAGTAATCATGGTTCCGCCAGTCTGTGGCGGGATGTTCCCCTGTGGTGACGAATACAGTGCCGCGTTCAGTCGAGGATATCCCTTGACGGCTGCTTGCTGCGGCTTCTGACCTGGCAGATGCCAGTTCGGATGCGAGACGTTCTGCATCGTCGGCTGACCGATCCGTATTCCCGGCGGGCTTGGAGCCGGCGGAAGGAGGTAATTGTTTTGAGCTTCGACCTCGCTGAGACAGGTCGCACCTGCCAGCAGTGCCATCAGCACTGTGAATGTGTTGCGTCGCATAGTTCCCTCCGTGGCGTTTTAGATTAAACGCATCAGGATCCGTCTCCCGCGGATCCGGCTGCTGCTCTTCCATCTGCTTCGTGGTCGCCCGAGAAGAATCGACCCTCAGGAATTTCCAAGGATGAATCGTCTCAGTCCGTCACTCCGACTACCTGACGGCAATCATCGCGGCTCAAAGCTGTTCTCTGATTCGGCTGAGCTTGATTGCTCCGATGAATCATTCTGTGACCCTGAATTCGATTCGTCGGGCTTTTCGGAATGTCTTACCACGTAGGGGGTTATGTGCCGTCCTACGATCCGGAAAAACCGTGCGACAATCACAATCAGATGAATCGGCGCGGTGGGAAAAGTTGCCGCAGCCGTTACACTTTGCCGTCTCGGTCGCCCGACGTGACTTGTTGCTGCGAGGCGACCGGCAAAAGTTGCCAGCGTTTCGTGGCTTTCCACGACTCGCAGTCAAGCAGAGCTTGTTCCGGCCTGCTGATCTGAATGAATTGATGGATTTCAGCTGCCGTTTCGCGCGGCAGGTTTCTGAATGAATTGATGGATTTCAGCTGCCGTTTCGCGCGGCAGGTTGAGGTCAAAGGATAAAGTGCTTGGGAGGGAACCTTGGCTAAGAAGAAAGCGAAAACCGGGAAGGCAGCGAAGGCGAAAAAGACAGCTCCGGTCCGAAAGGAAGCAGCCCGAAAGAAGCCGGCTGAGAAGAAACCGAGCCGAGCGACGAAAGTGAGCCTTGATAAGCAGGGCTCATCCACGGATGGAAACTTCGAGGAGTTGAATGTGGCGAATGACCAGGACGGTGACCGCGTCGAGTTCGTATCGATCAGCCAGGAGACTCGGCGACGATACCTCAACTACGCGATGTCGGTCATTCAGTCGCGAGCTCTGCCCGACGTCCGTGACGGCCTGAAGCCGGTTCAGCGCCGAATTCTGTACGTCATGTACAACGGGCTGCACCTGACTCACGACGCGAAGACTCGTAAGTGCGCCAAAATCTGCGGTGACACGACCGGTAATTATCACCCGCACGGCGACCAGTCGGTGTACGACGCGCTCGTCCGGCTTGCTCAGGACTTCACGTACCGGGCTCCGCTGATTGACGGGCAGGGAAACTTCGGTTCGGTGATGGGGTTGCCGGCGGCGGCTCCTCGTTACACGGAAGCTCGGCTGACGGCCATTGCCGAACACTTGATGAACGAACTGAAGTACGACACCGTCGACATGCGGCCAACCTACGATGGAGCGACTGCCGAACCCGTCGTGCTGCCGTCGCGGTATCCGAACCTGCTGGTGAACGGGGCGCAGGGCATTGCCGTTGGAATGGCAACGAGCATTCCGCCTCACAATTTGGGCGAAGTCATTCGCGCCTGCATTCATTTGATCGATTCGCCGCAGGCGACGGTCACCCAATTGATGAAGTACATCAAGGGGCCGGACTTTCCGCTGGGCGGCCGAATCGTTACCGACCGGTCCGACATTCGTAAGATGTACGAAGAGGGCAGGGGGTCAGTCAAAGTCCGCGGCGAGTGGCGGTTTGATAAAGAACGCAGGAAGGAAGTTCAGGATCGCCTGGTGATCTACTCGTTGCCGTACCACGTCGAGACGGGAAGCCTGACGGCGGAAATCGGCAACATCATTGCCAACCGCAAGCTGCCGATGCTCGAAGAGGTCAACGACGAAACCGACGACCGCAACGGCCTGCGGATCGTGCTCGAACTGAAAAGCGGAGCCGATCCCGACGCGGTCATCGCGTACCTCTATAAGAACACGAGTCTGGAGCAGAACTTCTCGTACAACGCGACGTGCCTTGTCCCTGACGATTCAGGAATGATGGTGCCAGCACGAGCCACTTTGGCTGAAATGCTGCAACACTTCCTGGTGTTTCGGCAGGAAACCGTCCGCAAGCGATTCCAGTATCAGCTCGCTCAACTGGAAAAACGAATCCACATTCTCGAAGGCTTCTGCATCATCTTCGACGGACTCGATAAGGCTCTGAAGTTGATCCGCGCGAGCACCGGCAAGCAGGACGCCTGTAAGAAACTGATGAAGGCGTTTCCGCTCGACGAAGTTCAAACGATGGCGATTCTGGAGTTGCAGCTCTATCGGATTTCGAGCCTGGAAATCGACGACATTCGCGAAGAACTGGCTGACAAGCAGAAACAGGCCAGCAAGATTCGCAGCATTCTGAAGTCGGAAGTAAAGCTCTGGAAAGTCGTTCGTACGGAACTGGAAGAGCTTTCCAACCAGTTCGCCGATCGACGCCGCACGGGCATCGGCTCTTCGGAAGAGATCACCGAATTCGCCGCCGAGACCTACATCGTTCGCGAGAACACAAACGTCGTCGTGACTCGCGAAGGCTGGTTGAAACGCGTCGGTCGTCTGGCAAAGGTCTCGAGCACTCGCGTCCGGGAAGGCGACAGTGTTCTGGACGTTCTGCCTGGCAGCACGGTCGACAATGCGATTTTCTTCTCCAGCGACGGAGTGGCCTACACGCTGTCCATCGATCAGGTGCCGCCGTCATCCGGCTACGGGGAACCGCTTGCTAAACACGTGCGGATGGGCGACGGAGTTTCGATCGTCATGGCGATTTCGACCGACGCCAGATTCACGCCGGAAGACGAATTAGAAGACGACGCGAGCACCGCTCCGTACTTACTTGTGGCGACCGCACAGGGACAGGTCATGCGAGTTTCGCTCAGCACGTTCCGTCCGCCGTCGACCAAAGTCGGTCGGAAGTTCTGCCGACTGCGTAAAGGCGATTCGGTTGTACATGTTGAGCTGGTCACCGAACACCAGACCATGTTTCTGGCAACGCGAAAGGCTCGTATCATCCACTTCTCGATCGACGACGTGCCGGTTCTGTCCGGACCGGGGATCGGCGTGAAGGGCATCAAGATGGAAAGCGGCGACGAGGTGCTCGGAGCAAAGCTGCTCACCCGACCAAGCGACACGCTTCGAGTCGACAATAGCAACGGCACGACGCTCAGCTTCGGCCAGATGAAGTACAACGTGACTTCACGCGGCGGCAAAGGCGTCAAGACAAGTCAGCGAAACGAGTTTTCTGGAATGGTGCCCGAGCCGATCGAACTGGTCGATTGGGCGGCGCTTGAGGAGTAATTGAGGCACCACTCGTTCCTACGCTCCGCGTGGGGACACAAAATAACTCGTTCC
>JBLFXD010000471.1:0-6066 GCA_047611045.1 Planctomycetaceae bacterium
AGCGTCTGGCTCGGCGAGGTCATCGATTCCTCCCTCGTCGATCGATTCAGATGTCGAGCCGGCTTCTTCCCTTGCGGTAGCGCTTTCAGTTTGCGCTGCACCCATCATGGCCCACAGGCCGCGAGGACGTTCGGTCGGCTCTGCCTGGATGTTGTCGGCGGATTCTTCTTCGGGCTCAGCATCGTCGTTCGACGATCGCCCCATGACTTCCCAAAGGCTGCGAGCGGAACCTGACGACGAATCGTCGGTTTCAAGAGATACTTCGCTGCCGCATCCCGGACACACGAAACTTCCGTTCGAAGTTGCCTGAGCATCCACTTCGAAGGTGTGGCCATTCTGGCAAGTTATCGTACGGGCGTTGGAGTCGGGCATCCGGAGAGCGTTTCAGCCTTGTTGGAATCAGGTGTCTGGAAAGACTGTTTCCTAACCTGCCGCACAAGGAGAAAGCAAGCATCGTCATGCCGGATTGTGAAGACGCGAGCTGACGTCGCGGAGGCGGCTGACCTGCTGGATCAGGCGCGGCAGATTATCGAGACCCATCAGCAGGAGCATCAGGTAACGGAAGACGGCGAAGATGTCGCCGGCCTGGACGGCTGGGAGATGGCAAGCTCGAAACAGGACAGCGACGATCGCTCCCAGGATGAAACATTCCATCAGGCCGAAATTGATGGCCTCGGCGTTGGAGAGTTTGATTCGCCAGCGGGCGACTTCGTCGAAGTGATTTCGGACGTCGATCTCGTTTTGAGAATGGATCACGTCGACTTCCCGTTCAAGTTCGTCGTGCAGGCCTCGACTGAGACGCCTCGTTAATCGTGAATAGTGATGACTGAGCAGCGCCGCTGGGATCAGCAGTCCAAGGCAGCAGGTGACGATCAGCCAGTCGTACCAGGCGAGCATGATGACCGACCCGACGACAGAGAATCCGACCTTCATCAGCATGGGAATGGAGCGTTCGAAAAACTCGACGAACTCGCGCGAGAGCGAGGCACGCGCGGTGACGCGGGAAACGTCGACGCCGGAAGCTCGTTGCGAGACGATCATTCGCGTTGCCAGGTCTGAGTAAATCTCCGAGAAGGTTCGCGTGTCGTAAACTTGCCGGATCAATCCCACGATGAGATGCAAAACGTGCTGCGCGACCAGCACGCCGACTCCGACCAGGTGTCCGGCCAGGAGATCATTGATGGCCCATCCGAGAGCAAACGGCTGGGCCAGACGCAGCAGATTCTCAATCGTAAACAGCGTGTACGTTGCCAGGATCCGGATCCGATTTTCAGAAAACAACGTCTGCAGCCGAAACTGCGACGTGCCGGGCATCGGGCGTCGTCGAAGCGTGGGTTCGGACTTGAGTGAAGCTGGAACCGGGCCGGCGTCAACTCGCGAGATGACCGGAATGTCGATGGGCACGGCGTGTCCTCCTGATTTCGTTTCGTGTCGGTCTCTTGTCACGAATCTCTTCGTCGCATGTTCGTAGGGTATGACAAGCGCAGCGCCGGCATACCATTTTCATTCATGCCGGATGGCACGCCGACGCTGCGCTTGTCATGCCCTACGTGCTCGTGTTTTCGTATCAATATTCAACTGAACGCGATGAGGCCGACTTCGCTACAGTCAGTCAGCATTTCCATCAAAGATTCGTCGTCGAGCGATGTTGTCAGGTCGAGTTGTTTTCTTAGTCTTGCGAGGCTGCACGGTCCGATGTCAGAAAGCGTCTGCACGAGTGCTCGGCCTTCGGGTTCGAGAATCACGGTTCGTACTTCCGTCTGAAACGCGAAGAACAGAACTTCGACTCCGCCGTCGGGTGCTTCTTCTTCGCCGAGCAAGAGGCCCGTTTCGAAGACGGCCCGAGTTCTCATCGGATTGAGGTGAATTCGCAAACTGGGATTCGTCTCCAATTCCGGGGCGAGGCGGTCGTTCAGGCTGACCAGTTCCTGGAACCGAACATGGCCAAGACGATTCCGTCGGCCGGCCTCTTCGACCGTAAAACGACTGCGGACAACCAGCGTCAGGTCACGTTGCTCGGGCGTGAGTTCCGTCACCGTCGGCAGCCATCGCACGAACCGATCGGCGTCGCTGGTTCCCGTGTCGTATGCCGCGAGCGGGATTTCTCGAATGTACCGGCTGATCAGGTCAGGCAGTTCTTCGAGGTCTTCCTCAAACAATTCGAGTTGCCCATTCAGCTTGTCGGCACGCTTGTCGAGGTTTCCTTCGGTGAACATGTCGACGCGGTCGTGCGGCTGACCTTCGGCAACGTCGCCGTGTACGACGTCGTTGTTGGCAACGGCGAGCGACGTGGCAATGCGTGAAAGCTGTGCGGCATAGTCTTTCAGAATGGTTTCGCTGCTCATGCTGGTACCTCAACCTGTTCCGCGATCTCGCGAACGCGGCGGACTTCAGACCGCCAACCGGCTTCGTCCGGAAAATCCTGGTCACGCTCGATGAAGACCGCGTCGACTTTTCCGCGGCCTTGCTCAAGCGAGAACCGATACAAATCCCAGACCGCATCGGGAATCGGTTCGGAGTGGCTGTCGATGTACAGGTTCGATCGCTCGTCAAAGAAGCCACCGGCCAGGTGCATCTGCACGGACTCGGCGTTTGGCATGACGGACGCGATGAAGTCGTACGGATCGAAATTGAAGTTCGTCGCGTTGGCGTAAACGTTGGTGACGTCGAGCAGCCAACCGCAGCCGGTACATCGAAGCATCTTTGACACGAAGTCGGCTTCGGACATCGTGCCTTTGAACTCGAACATGTACGCGATTGTTTCGACGTAGAAGCGAGTGTCGCCGAGCCGCTTCTGAATGTGGTCGATGTTTCGGCAGGTCGCGGTGAGCGCGGCGTCGGTCCAGGGCGGCGGAGCAAAGTGGCCCATCTCGACACCGTTGTCGCCGTCGCGTGTAAAGCCGAGGTGGTCGCTGACCGAAGACGCGCCGTTTTCGATCGCGATCGCTCGCAAGGCTTCGAGGTATGTCTGGTTTGGAGGTTCGGGACTGGCGACCGACAGCTTCAACGCGTGAACGCTGACATGGTCGAAGTCGAAATCCTGGATGTACCGGTCGACTCGGAGAGGATCGTCGGCTCGCTCGAACGTGATCTCGGCCGCATTGATCGATGGGTCGTCGAGGATCGGTCGGTTCTGCTCGCGAATCGCGTAGCCGATCGCTGGTGTTGTTGAGGGATGATTCACCGTGATCTCCAATCGGGTGTTCGGATAAGGGGCGTCGTTTTGGGATGCAGGGTCGACGAAAACACGACGGCCAGACTGATAACCGGGGTCTGATATCAGTCCGGCAGCCGGTTTCGTTTCGCCGTGTTAACGGCGACAACGGCAGCAACGGCAGCAGCAGCGACTGGCCGCTGCTTTCTTCGCTCGTTCTGAAGTCCGCAGCGATGTAATTTCGCGGACGGCTTTCCTCTTCTGCGTGGCTGAGTTCGTCATGGGGATTTCCTCTCCATAGTGCCTCAGAGTTCGGCCGGATACCGCCTTCGCACCAGGCAGCACCAGGACGCTTGAGACAACACCGTGTGTAACGCCAGCCAGAGAACACCTCAGCCGACGCTCCGGAAAGTTCCGGATCAACGATGAACCACAGAAGGCACGAGCGATGCCCGAATCGAAAAAGAGCCGAGGGTGCCGCTTCCTAACCTGTTGCCGCTGATAGAGTTGCTGCCTTCTCGGAAAGCGTTCGCTGTCGAATCAGTTCGACGATGACGGCTGTCAGAGCGACCGCAGCGGCAGTCGGTCTGACGACATCGCCGGCCCGGTTCTGTCGAGTTCCCGGTCGACTGCTGTCGCGATCGTCTGCGGCCGTCGAGCGGCGGGTTGAAATTACGTCGCGGCTAATATTTACATCTCAGTCCAGCGAGACTGCAAGAACAGGGTAGTTTTGGCGAGATGAAGTATGGCGAGCCGGTAATGCGACTCTGGATTTGAGTTTACAGGCTTCCGGGTTCTCACTATATGTTCGCGGCGTTGCATTCGGGCAGAGACTGCGCCTGTTCCCTGGACGTGTCTGCCTGTTAATCAATGGCTTCTGTAAATGAACGAGGCCGCTGATTGGCTGGGCGACGTTGCCTTCGTTGCAACGCTCACTTGCCTGCTCACAACTGAGTGGCAGCACGATGTGCCACCTGACGCGAATATGAACAATTCCTGGAGGAAACTCTCGTGACTGAAGAAAAAGTAATCGGAATCGTCAGCGAACAACTCGGCGTTCCGAAAGAAGAAGTCACTCGTGAATCGTCTTTTGTCGACGATCTGAAAGCGGATTCGCTGGACGTCGTCGAGCTGGTCATGGAATTCGAAGACGAATTCGGCATCACCATTCCAGATGACGACTACGACAAAATTAAGACCGTCGGAGACGCTATTACCTATATCGACGAGAAGAGCTAAACTGGCTGACTCATGAGCCGGCTGAGCCTCTCAACCGGGCATATTCAGCCGGCTCAACTTTGTGATTCAACTTTGTGATTCCACTGCGAATTGCTGAAACGCACGCTCAGTTTCTGAAAGAATTTCTGGATGGCCAGGCGAGTTGTCATCACTGGAACCGGACTTGTCACCTCGCTCGGGTTTGAAGTCCCCGAGGTCTGGGACAAGATCTGTGCGGGCAAAAGCGGCATCGGCCTGATCGAGCGCTTTGACTGCTCTGACTTTAAGGTCGGCTTCGGCGGCGAAGTGCGAAACTTCGACCTCACCGAGCATGCCAACGTCACCTCGAAAGACGTCAAGCGAATCGACCGGTTTGTCCAGTTCGCATTCGCGGCGTCCAGCAAGGCCATTACCAGTTCAGGACTCGACCTGTCCCTGGGCGATCCGTACCGGCACGGCGTGCTGGTTGGCAGCGGAATTGGCGGGCTGAGCGAAATCGAAATGCAGCATGACGCCCTCTTTGACAAAGGGCCGTCGCGTGTTTCACCGTTCATGATTCCCAAGCTGATGGTCAATGCCGCCAGCGGAAACATTTCCGTTCATTGGGGACTCAAGGGGCCAAACAGTGCCGTCGCGACGGCGTGTGCTTCTGCCACAAATGCCATCGGCGACGCCTTCCGACTGATTCAGCTCGACATGGCTGACGTCATGGTCACCGGCGGCAGCGAAGCAGCGATCACTCCGTTGGGTCTGTCCGGATTTGCCCGCATGAACGCGTTGTCAACTCGCAACGACAACCCGGAAGCTGCCAGCCGACCGTTTGACAAAGACCGCGACGGTTTCGTGATGGCCGAAGGTTCGGGCATCCTCGTTCTGGAAGAATACGAACACGCCGTTGCTCGCGGAGCAAACATTCTCGCCGAAGTCTTCGGCTACGGAATGTCAGCCGACGGAACTCACATGACCGCCCCCGATCCGGAAGGACAAGGCGCAGCGCGAGCCATGTCCGGAGCACTTCGCGACGCGAAGATGAACCCCGACGAAATCGACTACGTCAACGCTCACGGAACCAGTACGCCGCTCGGCGACAAAGCAGAAACCGTCGCCATCAAAACCGTCTTCGACGCCCACGCGAAGAAGTTGGCCGTCTCCAGTACCAAAAGCCAGATCGGCCACATGCTGGGCGCATCCGGTGGCGTCGAATCCGCCATTTGTGTGCAGGCTTTGCTGGACCAGACAGCCCCGCCAACGATCAACCTCGACAACCCCGACGAAGGCTGCGACCTCGACTACGTCGCCAACCAGGCCCGCCAGATGCCCATCCGCCGCATCCTGAAAAACAGTTTTGGTTTTGGCGGCCACAACGCCTGCTTGGTCTACGGCACCGCCGACTGATCGAGTCTCAATGACGATCCTTACGGAGTTGAGCGATGGGCTCTGGCAAGAAACAGCCGATTCTGGGCGCTCTCGCCGGAAGCGTCTTAGGGTTCTTCGGTGTGGCCTTAGGTTTGTTTGCCGTTAGGGACGTGTTTGGACTGGCCGGAGACCAGATTCGACCATTCCTTTGGAGCGTCACCATTGGATGTAGTTTGCTAGATGTCGATCCGCCAATCGGTGTGGCTTGGGATCGGGGTTTTGTGGCAGACTTCCCAGAGTTTACAGTTTCTCAACTGAGACAGGGAGGTCTCTCATGC
>JBLFXD010000472.1:0-6060 GCA_047611045.1 Planctomycetaceae bacterium
CTCAAACATGGTGGCGTGCCTTTCAAAATGACTTGGAATCTTGTTGAACAACCAATTCATCCCGAAACACGCCGCCTTTTTCAACATCTACTCAAACACAACTTTCTACAGTAACTCCTCAGCGTGGAGTTCCGGGTGCAAAAACTGTCGGACTAATTTTGCCAGACGGTGCGGGTGAGTCACGAACGGGACGTGTCCGGTGTTTGAGATCTCTTCCGCGCGAGCGTTCGGCAGTTCTGACGCCAGCACGGTCGCTGATTCGCGATGACGCCGTGCTTCTCCCTCGCTGCTGATGACCAAAGCCGGCGTCTGGATTTCTGCGAGTTGGTTCGTCAGGTCCAAGCCTTTTAGCATTTTCGCTCGGCGGGCGACGTCTCTGGTGGGGACGTTGCCCGTTTCGGCCATGAGAAACTTCCAGCGGGTGATGTCGAATGGCGGAAACCAGCGACCGTGATTATTCTGCAGGACGGTTCTTCGAAGAGGCAGACGTTCCATCTGGCCGGGCAGCCAGCCGAGCATTGACAGTGCCAGTTGCTCCGCGACGCTGAATTTCATTTCGATGAGCGGTCCCTGCAGGACAGCTTGTTTGATTCGCGGTTGGCCGCTGATCATTGCCTGCAACGCGACGGCGGTTCCGAATGACGTTGCGTAGAGATCGAATTGCTCATCCCCCAGTTGCGTGGCGGCAAGGTCGAGCGATTCGGCGAGTTGATCAAGACTTCTGGCCTCGGGTGGGAAATCCAGAATCACGCAGCGAAACTCGTCCCGCAACAACCAGACCGTCAGGCAAAACAGCGTCGGCGATGCGCTAATTCCGTTGAGGAAGTAAAGCGGCGTTCCCTCGCCAATGACTCGGCCTTTAATTGTCAGACCGGATTCGACGAATGAGAACTCTTCGCTCTGTTTCAGAAACTCGGTCTGAACCTGTTTCCAGGCCAGCGGCGTGGGGCATCCTTCTCCGGTCGCTGGCAGAGATTCGGTCGCGACCTGATCGGCCGGAGAATCAGCCGAGGATTCCGGAGTGGGTGAGGTCGTCGTGTTTGTGTCTTCCGACATGGGATAATGATCGCAGAGTTGAATGGCCGGGGTTTTCGCGGCAAAGAAAAGTCCTATGGCAGAATTGCCACGACGAATTGACGACATTCTGGCATGATGCGTGTGAATGGGCAAACTGCCGCACAAAGTGTGATCAGCTACCTTGTCGGAATTCGAACCAGGAGACCAGAAATCGTGAAGACATCATCGAGATTGGGCGGCCAGACGAACCGTCGAGCATTTTTGAGAAACGGCACACTGATTCTTTCGGCGGGCGCGGTGAACTCGTCGCTTCTCTGGGGGGACGAAGCGGAACAGCCGGTGAGTTTCGGACTGATCACCGATCTTCATTACGCGGACAAGCCGCCGGCGGGTTCGCGACATTACCGCGACACTCCAGACAAACTCGCCAAAGCGGCGGAGCGATTTGCGAATGACAAGCTTGATTTTGTCGTTGAGCTCGGCGACTTTATCGACGCAGCTGACTCCGTGAAGACCGAGCTCGGCTATCTCAAACGGATCAACCGCGACTTCGCGGCAATTTCCAAACATCGCCACTACGTATTGGGAAACCACTGCGTCGACATGCTGAAGAAGGAAGAGTTTCTTGGCGGCGTTGAGCAGGAGAAGTCTTACTACTCGTTCGACTCGGGCGGTGTGCACTTTGTCGTGCTGGATTCCTGCTTCCGCAGCGACGGCGAGTCGTACGGTCGGAAGAACTTTCAATGGACCGACCCCAACATCCCGGACGCCGAACTTGAGTGGCTGGCTGAGGATCTCAAGGCGACGTCGAGTCCGACCGTTGTGTTCGCGCATCAGCGGCTGGACGTTGCGAATCATTACGGAGTCAAGAACGCTGCCGCCGTTCGTCGAGTGTTTGAAGAGTCCGGCAAAGTACTGGCCGTGTTTCAGGGGCAC
This sequence comes from Planctomycetaceae bacterium, assembly GCA_047611045.1. GTDB lineage: Bacteria > Planctomycetota > Planctomycetia > Planctomycetales > Planctomycetaceae > JABMPE01. Next base: position 1,954 of record JBLFXD010000472.1, read on the forward strand.
AGCCACAAGAACGATCACAAGGACATTGGCGGCATCCACTATTGCACGATGGTCGCGATGGTTGAGGGCGCGGGCGTCGACAGCAACGGCTTCTCGATGCTCAAGGTTGGCCGCGATGGGACGATCGAGGTTTCAGGATTCCAGAAACAATCGAGCTACAACTGGCTACCAAAGTGAGTTGTCCCGAATCATCGGGGCGTTGCCGATCCTTATCGCCAAGATGGAGCCGGGCGTCACATCTGCTCTTCGACGTCGATCCGGCAGCGGCAGTATCGGAATTGGGCATCGAACCAGAGGATGATTTCGTCGCCGATGCCGTCGCCGGCTTTGATCTTCGTGCGGAATTCCATCTTCGTCCCGAATCCGCCGCGTTGGACCAGGCCATCGTCCAGATAAATTTGCTCAGCGAACATGCTGGAACAGTCGAGTCGGATGGTGTGGCCTTTGTAGGTCGTTTCCCAGACGAGGTGCTTCTTGATCTTCACTCCCCAGAAGAAGAGAGCAAAGGCTGCGGCGAGCATCGCGATGCCAAACGGAACACTCTCCCTGAAAATTGGGAAGGAGAGCGGGACCAGCATGAAGGACGAAATGATTACGAGGTGATGGCGGGTTCGATATTTCGCCTTCTGCCTTTAACAGTTTGGCAAGGCCGAAGTCCGCAATCTTTACACGGCCGCGTTTGTCCAGCAGGATGTTTTCCGGCTTGATGTCTCGGTGGACGACGCCTTCTTCGTGAGCGAACTGCAGCGCGTCGCACAGGTCGGGGATGACTCGGAGAGCTTCTTCCGGAGCGACACTTCCGGCAGCGATTGTGTCTCGCAGCGTGACGCCGTCGACGAATTCCATGACGAAGTATGAGAGTTCGTCAATCTGGCCGAAGTCGTAAACGGCGACGATGTTCGGGTGATTGAGTTTTGCCAGCGTCCGGGCTTCCCGGAGGAAACGATCTCCGAATCCGGGATCGCCCTGGATCTCGCGAGGCAGAATTTTCACGGCGACAAACCGGTCGAGGTCTGGGTGGCGAGCTTTGTAGACAGCACCCATTCCGCCGCGGCCGATCAATTCCAGAATCTCCAGATTCGGAAACAGAGCATTCAGCTCGTCCGCTTCCGGAGCCTCGAAACGCTGCTTCTTCTTTTTGGGCGTGATCTGCGTCTGTTCGAAATCGGGATCGACCACTGAATCGTTCGTCGCCATTTTCAACAGGCAACCGGGGCAGAGTTCGGCCTCGGAAGTCTCGGTGATTGTCGTTCCGCATTCAGGGCATGTTCGAAGTTGGTTCATGATGTCTTGTCCCGACTGAGGTGGCGTCGGCTCAGGTTGCTGTCATTGGGTTTTGAGCGGCGACTTACCAATCAGTACAGGATTATTTCTGGTCTGTGACGCGGTAATCTCAGTTTTTCAAAAAAGTAGCATGCTCAACCGTTATTCGTACCGGCGAGTTTATATCGCTCGACGTTGCCGTCGGCCTTTCGAGAAGCTGTCGATGACCATGTTGCCGAGGTCTTCGGCGTTGCAGTAGGCGGCGACGCCTCCGGAGACTTTGGCCATCTGCTCCACGAAGTTGACCAGGTCGAGATAGAAGTAGTCCTCGATCAGCGCGAAGCTTGACATGTGAATGCCGTCGTTCGAGCAGCGTTTCACTTCAGCCAGTGTCGCCTTCGCCGTGCGGTCGGCTGGCGGGTAGATGAGGAGCAGATCCCGGCCTTCGATGTGCGCTGTTGGCTCGCCGTCGGTGATCGTGATGATTTGCCGATTCTGCGCGGGTTGCCGCTTGAGAACTCGTCGAGCAAACTGCAGTCCTGCCTGGATATTCGTGAAGTGTTGAGGCACGAAGTCGGGCGGCTGGTCGAGGTTGATGCGGAGATGGACTCGTGGGTCAAAGATGCTGACTTCTTTCGGAGCGGAGTAGAGCAGTTCTCGCTCCGTCATCGCACTGGCGTAGCTGTAGAAACCGACGATCTGCAGAAAGTCGCCCTGGTAGCGGCCTCGGACAAGCCCCTGCAAAGCCAGTGCGACTTTCTTTGCTTGACCGTATTTTCCGTAGCGATTCATGCTGCCGGACATGTCGATCAGGACGACGGTCGCGCAGGCGGTTTGGTATTCCGTGTCGTAAACGACGAGATCGTCCTGAGCGATGTCGACGGGCGATCCGCCTCCCTGCCGCAGGATCGCGTTCTTCAGCGTCGCGTGCATGTCGAGGTTCGAGATCGGATCGCCGTATTCGTAGGGCTTTGTTTCATCGTGGACCGTTTGGCCAGCGCCGCGGAATTCGGTTTCGTGCTTGCCGACTTTGTCTTTGCGGCTCACGTTGAAGAGAGATTCGAGTGCCTGGCCCTCGACGCGTCGCACGCCCTTAGGAGTCACGTGGAAGCGACCTTCCTCGTCCTTATCGACATAGCCCTGCTCGATCAACTTCTGAACGAGGTCGGGGTGTTCCTGCTCCCAGTTATGCAGGTTGTCCAGAATCTCCTCGCCGTAGTCGAGCATGTACCGGCTGAGCTCGTCGAAGAGTTTGTCGGTGGACTGCGGCGTGAATTCCTGGGAACCGTCCCAGCGTGAGTATTCAAAATTGGGCACAAGCGGCCTCTGTTCTTTCGGTTACGTTTCGCGAGTAAGAAGAAGCGAATGCTTGATCCTGTCGGCAAGTTCCGAGTCGCCAAGGATACCGCCGTCGCCGACGGGATCCGAATCGAGCGGAGGTGTTTTCTCGCAAAGGCAGCAGAATCGGAACGGTCGGTACCAGCTGCCTTGCCGATCAACTCGACCGATCCGCACAGCTGTCACAGGTCGGCAGAGTCGCACTCAGATTCGCCAATCGTCACGTGATTCGTCCGCCGGTGTGTCGGGAATGGTCTAAGTTAAGGGCAAGCTGCAACAGCTTGGCTTTCGGGGGAGAGGTATCGGACAGTGAGTCCGGTCGGCCGGAAGCGGGCTGCCATCACACCATGGATCAGGAACGGCACGATGCTGGTACTCAGCCGGAAGAAGGACGAGAAGATCGTCATTGGCGACAACATTTCAATCATGGTTGTCGAGATTCGAGGCGACAAAGTCCGCCTTGGAATCGATGCTCCTCGCGATGTCAGCGTGCATCGACGGGAAGTCTACGATGCCATCAAGCGGAAGGAATCCGAGCAGGGAGCAGTCGAAGATGACTCCGCTGACCTGCCGGCCGATCAGGTACAGGCATGACCAGTCAATCAACGGTTGTCTTAGCAACTCTTGTCGAACGAGTCAGTGAGCGGGCTGCTCGCGAACAATCGTGTGCCGAGCTTCCGTTGATCGTTCTGGACGAGATGCTCAACGAAGGTTGGCATCTTGAACGGGAGACGCGGTTGGAGTCTGCAAAGACTCTGCTGCTAGCGGCCTACCGGTCTGCTCTCGGTGCGGCCCCCGCTGGTCGTGAAGACAGCTGCGTCGCGTAGGCAACCGATTCGGATCGTGGCTTCACGGCACGCGTCGTTGGATTCGCCAGGATTCCGGAGTGGTCGTCTGGGGTGTGACGCATCGATTTTCGGACCGACGTTGCATTGCCCTGAAATAGCGTAGCCAATCAAACGAATTCAGCCCTGAACCCGCAGCACACACTTTGTGGTGCCAGTTCAGGGCTGTTTCGTTGGCCAATCGCCGTTTCGGAACTATTACTTACGCGATCGATCGAAGAGTTTACGAAGCTCGTCGAGTGTGACCTTTCCGTCTTTGTTCGAGTCGACCCGGTCGAAGTTCTGCTTCAGACGATCCGGTGCTTCTTCCTTGCTGATAGCTCCGTCTTTGTCGCGGTCCATCCGTCCGAAGTTTTCATCGAGACTTGCACTCGACGCTCGGCCTTCGCGACCTGGTTCGTCGGAGCCGGAGCGTTTCTGTTCGCGGCTCTTCTCTTTCGTTGAGTCCTCGCTCTCAGGTCTCCGTGGCCGATCACTTTGTTTGCTGTTTCCATTCTGCCGAGATCGGTCCATTGAGCCTTGGCCGTTGCCAGGCGGTGGGCCAAAAAGTTCTCGGGCATCGAGCGATCCATCTCGATTCTGATCAAGCCGCTCGATCAGTGTCACGGCCTTCGAAAGTTCATCACGGCTGAGCCGCCCATCCTGGTTGGTATCGAGAATT
>JBLFXD010000473.1:0-6053 GCA_047611045.1 Planctomycetaceae bacterium
ATCAAGACTGGCGACGGGCTCATCAAGAATCAGTAAGTCGGGCTCGTGGCCGAGTGCCAGAATCAGAGCCAGCTTCTGTTGCTGACCTTGCGACATTGGCCCGACGCGATCTTCCGTTGGAAGCTCCTACCGTCGCGCAAGATCGATCGCGAGTCCCTGATTCCACGTGGGATAGAAAGCTGCGGTGTATTCAATAATCTGCCGGACTCGCATCCAGGAATAAAGACTGACTTCCTGAGCGACATAGCCCAATTGGGCCTTCGCCTCTGCGGAAAGATTCCATCCGTCTTCGCCGAGAATCTTTGCCGATCCGGAAGAGGGTTTGAGCAGGCCGAGCAGACACTTCAGCAATGTCGATTTACCGGAACCGTTCTTGCCCAACAGACCGGTGACGGAACCTCGCGGAATCGTGAGGTCAACGCCTCTCAACACGTGAGCCGAGTCAAAATTCTTCGTCAAGCCAGATGCCTCAATCATGGGCGTATCGTTCGAAGGCTCGTTCATTGCTTTCGTTCCTTCAGTACGGATTTCACAACGTCAAGAATCTGCCCATCCGTAAGCCCCAACTGCTGACCTCGTGTCACCATTGGTTCGACCAGCGGTTTGAGGTCGGCCTTGCGTTCTTTCAGTGGCCCACTCGCCACTCCGGACGTCACACGCATTCCGGTGCCGCGAACTCGCTCCAGCACGCCTTCAACTTCCAGCCGGCTCCACGCCTTCGACACAGTCATCATGTTGACCTGAAGGTCGTCGGCCATCTGCCGGACACTCGGCAGCAAATCACCATCCGCCAGTTGCCCACTGGCAATCATCGCCCGCACCTGATCCATGAGCTGCCGATAGATCGGCACCCCCGAGGACGGGTGAACTTCGAATTGAATTGAGGGATCTACCATTCATGATTCCAAACTGGTGTCGTGCGACGGTAATACACGGACGGCGAGAGTCAATACAAACTCAGAAAACATTCTGTGGCTGCATTTCGATCGTCGCGGTCCTCGGCGATCTGTCCAGCAGCCTGTCGAATCGGCAGTTCGAGAAGACATGCCGACCGCAACGCCACCTGCTTGAAAGAGAAACCAGTTCGCGGGACACTGACTCACTTGAGACTCAGATTATCGATTCCGTGGGCCTCAAGCGGACGTTCTCTGGCTTAGGATCGTATTGGAATTAACTGTCAAGTTGTGGAGCAGGATTCAAACCTGCCCCACGCACTTATTCCCAGACCGCTCCTTACAGACATGGCGGGACATGTGTCATGCAGAAGAATTGCTCGGTGCGTTGCCAACTGATCGTGGCCTTCTTGTTCTCAGGACTTGTGATGACTGACCCAATGGCGGCTCCCATTTCAGAACAGGCAGTCCAGGCAGCCGGGTTTGATCGACCGGTCGGCGATCCGGGGCAAAGCCGCTCGGTCGTGATTTCTACCAACGGCATGGTCGCGACGAGCCATCCGCTGGCCGCTCAGGTTGGTTTGGACATTCTCAAGACCGGCGGAAACGCAGCCGACGCGGCCATTGCCACCAGTGCGATGATGGGGCTGGTCGAGCCGATGAGCTGCGGCATCGGCGGCGACCTCTTCGTGATCTATTGGGATGCGAAGACGGAAACTCTGCACGGCCTGAACGCCAGCGGTCGCAGTCCGTACGCGATCAATCGAGACGTCTTCAAAGAAAAGGGGCTCGACGAGATTCCGATTCACGGCGTGCTTCCCTGGTCGGTGCCTGGCTGCGTCGACGGCTGGGAAGAACTGCGGAGCAAGTTCGGAACGATGCCGTTCGACGAAATTCTGCAACCATCGGTCGATTATGGGGAAGCCGGTTTCCCGGTCACGCAGATTATCGCCGGCTACTGGAAGAGCGGCGAAGAACGGTTCCATAACTGGTCAACCGCAGAAAGATCGTTCTCGGCGAAGACGTACCTGAAGGACGGCAAGTCACCGCGTGAAGGAGAAATCTTCCGGAACCCTTCTCTCGCGAAGACTTATCGAGCAATAGCCAAGGGGGGCCGCGACGCGTTCTACAAGGGCGAAATTGCCCGGCAGATTGTCGACTTCAGCAACGACCACGGCGGCTTCTTCTCGATGAAGGACTTTGCCGATCACACCTCGCAATGGGTTGATCCCGTTTCGACGAACTACCGCGGCTACGATGTCTGGGAACTGCCGCCGAACGGCCAGGGCATCGCCGCATTGGAAATGCTGAACGTGATCGAAGGATTCGACGTCCGGAAGATGGGGCACAACTCGGCGGATCTGGTTCACCTTTTTGTCGAGGCCAAGAAGCTGGCCTTCGCCGACCGAGCGAAGTTCTACGCCGACCCGGACTTCAACAAGCTGCCTGTCGCCGGATTGATTTCCAAAGAGTACGGCGATCGCCAGCGAGCACGCATCGACATGCAGAAAGCCGCAACGAACGTCGATGCCGGTGATCCAATTCTCAGCAAGGGCGACACGATTTACCTGACGGTCGTCGACAAAGATCGCAACTGCTGCTCGTTCATTCAGAGCAACTATCACGGTTTCGGCTCACAGATCGTGCCCGGCGACGTCGGCTTCGTGATGCAGAACCGCGGGCAACTGTTCAGCCTTGATCCTGACCACCTCAACACGCTGGAGCCGCACAAGCGACCGTTCCACACGATCATCCCGGCCTTCGTGACGAAAGACGGAAAACCGCACTTCTGCTTCGGCGTGATGGGCGGAGACATGCAGCCGCAAGGGCACGTTCAGGTTCTGATGAACATGATCGACTTCGACATGAACGTGCAGGCCGCTGGCGATGCCTCACGAGTCAACCACGTTGGATCACAAACACCGACCGGCACAGCGATGTGGGAAAGCGGCGGCGAAGTCGGAATCGAATCCGGCGTGACGCCCGAAGTCAGAGCCAAACTACAACGGCGAGGCCACATTCTCCGCGAAGCTCCCGGCTCGTTTGGTGGCTACCAGGGAATTCTCATCGACTGGGAAAACGGAACGCTGCACGGCGCGACGGAAGCTCGCAAAGACGGCGTCGCTGTTGGTTATTGATTCGGTCGGCGGTCCGGTCGCGTCAGGCCAGTTCCGGAATCGGTCGGCCGCCTTCCTGGACGATCGGAATGGGGCGACCGCTGTGGTCGACCCAGTGCGAATTCAGATCGATGCCCAGGTGCTGGAACGTTGTTGCCGCCAGATCCTGTGGACGAACGACGGAACTCGTGAAAGTGCCGCCTCGGCGATCCGTGCTGCCGATCGCCTGCCCGTGAGGCATTCCGCCACCGGCGACCACCATCGACATGACGTTCGTCCAATGGTCTCGCCCGGCGTCTTTGTTGATGACAGGTGACCGTCCGAACTCGCCCATCATCAGCACCAGCGTGTCGTCCAGCAGGCCTCGTTGTTCAAGGTCCGTGACCAGACCGTAGAACGCTCGATCGACTCGCGGAATAAGTGGCTTTAAGCCTTTCTCGATGCCGCCCCAGCGGACGCTGTCTCCGTGATGATCGAAGTAGCCCCACGCTCCGCTGACCAGCACAAAAGTGACGCCGGACTCGACCAGCCGTCGCGCGAGTAAGGCTTTCTCGCCGACGCTTTCCCGACCGTAGAGGTCGCGAGTTTTGTCAGACTCCTGTTTCAGGTCGAAAGCCTTCTGCACCTTTCCTGAAACGACCATCTCATAGGCCTGCTGCGTCGACCGATCAAACGCGTCCAGCGTGCCTTGCTGGTCAATGTTTCGTCGTAGAGCATCGAACTGCGACCTCAGCGTGTCGCGGTCCTGCAGCCGTGGTGCCGAGATGCCCTTTGGCATCGCGAACTTACCGGACAATTCGAGCCCCTTCACGGGCTCAAAGTCGGCACCCATTCGCCCGGCACCGTACACATCCGAAACCCATGAATTCGCCAACCCGACGAATCCCGGGAGATCAGGATCGTTCGCACCGCGAAACTTCGCCGCGATCGATCCCATCGATGGATAGCCGGCTCCGTCTTTGCCATCATTCGTCCGCTTGGCAAGAGGGTTGCCGGCCTGCATTGTGATCGGAGTGTGATTGCTCGCTCGGCAGTCGACGGAGCGGATCACCGAAAGGCGGTCGGCGATCGAAGCCTGCAGCGGGAGGTGCTCGGTAAACTGCACTCCCGGAACGGCGGTGTCGATCGTTGGAAACGGACTTCGAATCTCCTGCGGGGCGTTCGGTTTTGGATCCCACATGTCGATCTGGCTCGGACCGCCGGACAGCCAGAAGAGGATCACCGACTTCTTTGGTTTCTCCGCCACGCCAGCGTCTGCGGCGCTCAACAGCCCCGGCAGCGAAAGCCCGCCCATTCCGGCCAGACCCGTCTGCAGAAACCACCGCCGCGAGCCCACGCGAATCAGGTCATTGCCTGCCGGGGCAATCGTATTCTGCAGCGAACTCGCCGTGTGCTGACTGGCGTGACTGCTGGAAATGCTGCGATGATTCATGGCCACTCTCGAAGATTCTGGCTGTTGAGAAGCTGCGGACTTAATTATCGACTCCCAACATAGCCGGCGTTGCGAAAAATGAAATACGTCTCGTCATGAAGTGACCGCCATCCGCGATGGCTGATCGCCGCTTCCTCGCGGAGGCAGCGAGCTTCCTGCTACAAACTTGGTCACCGGCGTTCTTCCGCAATCCCCTGATTTCGAAGCTCGTCCACCAGCCACCCAGACCGTAGGTTTTCGTTTTGACAGATCACTCAAATTGATAGACCACTCAGATCGGATCAGCCTGACATGCCACTGAAGTTTTCCGCTGCCTGGATTCTGTTGTTTTGCTCTTACGCCGTCAGCGCTGCGGACTGGCAACAGGCCGCCGGACCGAATGGCAACTTCGTCGTCGACGGAAAGGCCGTTGCCAGTTTCAGCGTGGCGACGAACCAGAATGTTGTCTGGCGATCACCTCTTCCTAACACCGGCCAGGGAACGCCGATCGTTTCCAACGGTCGAGTCTTCGTGACCAGCCACGAGCCGATCACGCAGGACACGGAAATGGGATCGCTGATGCTCGGCCTGTGCTTTGATGCGAAGACCGGAAAGGAACTGTGGCGACGAGAAATCCCTGGCACGCGAGTCACCGATTTTTCGAGCCTCTTCAGCGACAACACCGCCGCCTCGCCAGTTGCTGATGGGCAGCGGGTTCTGTTCTCGAATGTCGGCGGCATGTTGAAGTGCTTCGACTTTGAAGGTGCCGAGCGATGGAAGTTTCAATGGGGACCGTTCGGTCGTCACCACGCTCGGCAGCACGAGCCGATTCTTCACAACGGCCACGCCATCCTTGTGCAGGTGCCTCGTGAAGACCTGACGCCTGAAGTCACAACGAAAGCCGGCGCCGCACCGCTCGGTCGAGGCACCGAATACTGGACCCGACTCCAGGCCTTTGATCTAAAAACTGGCAAGCGAAACTGGGTCGCCGAAGCCGGCACGTCGTGTCACTCAACGTCTCTGATCGGCAAGACAGCAGACGGTAAGAGTGCCATCCTGACCGGCCGAGGCGGTGGGCATAAGCCGCCCGAAGAACCGTACGGCATTTCGCTGGTCGACGCGGACGCTGGGAAAACCATCTGGGAGTTGCCGATCAAAGGCTACGCCTCTCACCAGTGTTCGAGTTGGAACAAGGATGTCGCCTGCCTGTTCGCCGGTAAAGAACATCTGACGGTAGACATCAAGTCGGGCGAAATCCTGAACCGAACGTCGGTCGCCGAAGGTGTCACGATCCGCCGTCACACGGAAGCCGGCTACAAAACGGAAATACAACAGACGCTGAAAAAATCGAAGCACCCGCTCACCAAGCAGGCCAACTGCCTGGTCGGCAACTATCATTACTTCCGTGCTCACGACGAGTTTCTGATCGGCCGCGTCAATATCCAGAGTGGCAAAGTCGAGTACCTGGAAGTGCCGGTCCAAGTCATCCGTCGCGCCGGTGCGAAAGACGAAGTCCGCTGGTCGCAGCCGCTCAAGAACGACATGAAAAACGCCGACGGCTTTGTCGCCACGCAGGACAAACGAAACGCAGGCAGCGGCTGGGGACACGTCTCCGCAGCGAGCCCAATCGTC
>JBLFXD010000474.1:0-6037 GCA_047611045.1 Planctomycetaceae bacterium
CGCCGGGTGTGACAAAGTCGAGGGCCTTGTCGAAGATGGAAAAGACCTCGTCAATGGTGGAGAGTCAACCGTTGCCAACTCGCCACCAGTAACCACCACCCCCGCTCAGACGCAGATCACCCATCCAGAAACGGTCGTTCCCGCTGGCCCGACACCGCAGCAAATCCTCGAACACTTCAACGGACTGCAACCGAGCCAGATCAGCGATGGCGAACTGGCTCAATTAGCATCGTCTCCAGAAGCGGCGGCAGCGATCACTGAAATCGACATGACCGGTGCTGAAGTTTCCGGCAAGGGCCTGGGTTATCTCAGTAATTTGCCCAATCTGGAATCACTCAACGCCAGCAGTACACGCATCGGCGAAGATTCGCTGGCGGCGATCGGACAGTCGCAGTCACTCAGAAGTATCAACCTTTCAAACTCAGATGCCAACGACCGTGTTGTCGGAGAACTTTCAAAGATTCCCCATCTTCAAACACTGAACCTTGCAAACACGAGAATCTCAACGGATGCAGCACGCGGCCTTGGTGCAATGCGCGAACTGACTGACTTGTCACTGATGGGCTCCGCGACTGATCAGATGGTTGCAGGATTGACGGCGCTTCCCATTCGCCGATTGGATCTTTCAAGGTCACAAATTACGAACGCTTCATTGCCGATGCTCCTCCAGATTCCGACGCTCGAATCGCTGAATGTAGACTGGTGTCGCGTAACCGGAGACGGTTTCAAGGGTTTTGGGAAGTCTGATATCAAAGAATTGAGCGTCAGCTCGACAGCATTCGGAACTGAAGGATTGGTCGCAATCAAGGGGATGAAGTCACTGGAAGACCTCAACGTCTTCGAGGCGAGGATCCTGATGCAGAAAAACGCAAACGTGTTCAGGTCATTTCCGAATCTCAGAATTCTGAATGCAGGCAAGAATAGTCTGACGGACGCCGCGTTAGAGGTATTCTTTAAGGGACACAGGAGTCTTGAAGAATTGCATTTACCAAATCACAAAGCGATAACCGATAATGGTCTGCAGTGGCTGGTCGGATTGAAGAATCTGAAACTACTCAACGTGGTCGATACGAGCGTAGGAGCGCGAGGAGCTCAAGCCCTCAAGCAAAAACTGCCAGAATGTACGATCCAAACATCGACCGGGACGTTCTAACGCGGACTCGTCTTTAGACAGTTGAACGCTCAACAGGAACGGGCAGCAGGTATTCAACCCTGCTGCCCGTTTTTCTATTTGTCTCGGCTGTCTCGGAGAACGTCGGCATTCGTCATCAGGATGCCTGGCAGGCCTTCTCGGCAATGAGTGCGTCAAGTTCCTGTTTCAGCCGAGGAAGAATCTCGTCATATGGAAACGCGCCGATTTCTTCGGGGCCGCGTTTCAGGTTGACGAAGTTTGGGGCGCACCACAGTCCCAGATCCGCGTCATCGGTCTCACCGGGTCCGTTCACTCGGCAACCCATGACGGCAATCGTCAGTGCGTGCTCGCGAGCGTACTCCGTCATCGTCTTAACATCCTGAGCGAGTTCGATGAACGCTTCGTTTTCGACTCGTGAGCAACTCGGACAACTGATGATGTTCAGCGTCGGCAGTCCGTAATCGACTACCGTTCGGACGCGACCAGCGGCTATGTCGGCAATGATTGATCGTCCGGCATCGATCTCTTCGCCCTTGCGATTATTCGGGACGGTCAATGAAACACGAATGGTGTCGCCGATTCCTCGACCGATAAGCTGCTCGAAGGCGATACGAGTCTTGATAATCCCGTCCGGCGGCATCCCGGCTTCTGTCACGCCCAGATGAAGCGGCACATCAGGCCGTTGGTCGGCGAAGCGCCGATTGACCTCGATCACGTTCTGCGGATCGGAATCCTTCAGAGACACGCAGTACCGAGTGAAATCGAGCGAGTCCAGAAACTCGCAATGTTCCAACGCACTTTCGAGCATTGGTGAAACCGAATCGTCTTCCGAATACCGGTCGACCTTGTCGGGATCGACCGATCCACAATTCACTCCGACACGAACTGCACAATCGTTCGACGCTGCGATGCCCGCGATAAACCGCACCTTTTCCTGCCAGGGCTTCTCTCGCTCGTGATGGTAAAGATGTCCAGGGTTGTAGCGAATCTTGTCAACGTGAGGGGCGACGTCCTCGGCCAGCCGATAATTCTCCTGCAGGTCTACCGAAATGTTTGCGGTCGTCTGCTTGCGGATTTCGGCCAGTGCCTCGGCATCCTTTCGGCTGTCGACCGCGACTCGAACAACGTCCGCGCCAGCTTCGACCAATGCATTGATTTGTCCGACCGTGGCGTCCACATCCTGAGTGTGAGTTGCGGTCATGCTCTGCACGGCGATCGGATTTCCGTCTCCGATCGTTACCGAGCCGATCTTCACACTTCGAGTGGGATTCCGCTCTATTTTCAGTTCCGAACTGTCCACTTCCATTCTCCAACTCAAGCCGTCGATCGACAGAATTCGCGATCAGTCGCGAAGCGCGGCGAGTCTAGTGGACAGTCTCTGGTCCAGCCAGTTGAGAAGGCTCGATCACTTTGCGAGGAGCCGAAGATCAAGAATCCTGAGGCTTATCCAGGCCGTACGACTTCAACTTTCGATCGAGCGTCGAGCGTTCAATGCCCAGAATTCTGGCAGTCTCGCGTTTGACCCACCGTGTAAACTTCAGCGTCGCTTCGATATGCCGCCGCTCAATTTCTTTGAGGGAAATCGGCTTGTAGACATCTTCGGAAACCGGCGATGGCGTTCCATCTTCCAATTGGGAGAATCGGACATCGTCACGCGCGATCTCGTTTCCATGAGCAATCGCAACGGCGCGTTCGACGGTATTGCGAAGCTCTCGAACGTTCCCCGGCCAGTCATACTGGATCAATACTTCCAGCGCGTCGGGGTGGACAGTCTTCGGCTTGTTTCCATGTTGCCGAGCCGTCAGTTGGAGGAAGTGGTTCACCAGACCGTCGATGTCGTCTCGACGGTCACGCAGCGGTGGAACTTCGATGTCCAGAATGTTCAGCCGGAAAAACAAATCCTTCCGAAACTCGTTCTCGCGCACGGCTAATTCCAGATCGCGATTTGTCGCCGCCACAACTCGCACGTCAACTGGCACCGTCGTGTGCCCGCCGACTCGTTCGAAAGAATGTCCTTCCAGGACCCGCAAGAACTTCGCCTGGATCTGCGGGCTCATTTCGCCGACTTCGTCGAGAAAAATTGTTCCGCCATTCGCCTGCTCAAACTTACCAGGCTTTCGATCCGTCGCCCCGGTGAACGCGCCCTTTTCATGCCCGAACAGTTCGCTTTCGAGCAGAGTTTCTGTCAGCGCTGCACAGTTCAAACAGACGAACGGTTGCTCACGCCGCGGACTGTTGAAGTGAATCGCTCGGGCAACGAGTTCTTTGCCGACGCCGCTTTCTCCCCGAACAAGAGCGGTCGACTCTTTGGCTGCGAACCGCGCGATCTGATCCTTCAACACCCGCATCGACTCGCTCTTGCCGATCAGGTCGCTTTCGACGGCCAGCATTCGGCGCAGTTGCTTTGCTTCACCTTTGGCACGGGCAAGACCTTCGGCCAGCTGCTCCTGCTCGGTCAGCTTCGCCAGAATTCCTGACATGTGCTCGGCCACGGCCAGCGTGAATTCCAGAGCGTCAGCATCCAGCGCGTGATCGGGCGTCAGAGAGTAGAGATGGATCAAGCCATAAATCGCTTTGCCGTCTCGGATCGGAGCGCAAATCACGCTCTCCGCATTCATCTTTTCAAGGGTCTGAAATGTTCCCGCAGACGCATCGCCGGACATGTTCAGGGCCAGAGTTCCATCGCCACCGGTCAGTGCGGCTCGCGAGAGACTATCGGACACTCGGTGGTAAGGCATGTCGTCGGGTGCGCGAAACACGACCAGTCGCAACTCGTCAACATCGGCGTCTTCAGCAGTCGGTTCCGGTAAAAGCAGGACAGCACCCAGGTCAGCCGTCAGAACTTCCATCAGGCCGTCGATGGCGGTTTGAGCCAGTTCGCGAATACTCTCGGCAGCCAGCAGCGTCGAGCCCAACCGATAGAGACTGGCAAACTCTTTCGTGACGGCCGCGTCGCCAGCATCCTTTTCGAGATACCTTGATCGGTGTCGACGTTCCAGAATTTCCGGCTCATCGCTCGAGGAATCCTCTGAGAGATCTGTGTTTGTCTCTTCAAGGTTCAGCGGCTTGACACGCGTGTCGCCCTCAAGCGATATCGGAGAAGAATCCAGCTTGCGGGTGATGTCATGCGTGAAAACCAACTCGGCAGAGCCAATCGTAACCGCGTCACCTTCTTCAAGCGTCGTCTGCCCGGTGATCTCCTGCTTGTTCACCTGGGTACCGTTGCTGCTACCCAGATCGCGGACGATCCAGCTGCCGTTGGCGAAGAAGACTTCGGCGTGCCGTCTGCTGCTTCGATCGTCCTGGACGACGACGCGGTTTGTCGACTCGCGACCGATCGCCAGGCACAAACCCGGCACAAGGCGATACACATCTCGCCAGCCCGATTCCGTGCAGAGAACCAGGTAAGCTTGCTCATTCGAAGGTGGCTGGTCATCGGTCATATGAGCGGGAAGACTCGTTCGTCAGAAGTGGTTCCAGCGACAATTGAAATGTTCGATGTCAGAGACTGTAGCTCGTTCCGGTCTGCAGACAACAGTTAGCGTGCCGAAACCATCGCTTGGATGTAACTCTGAAATTGTTGCAGGAATGTTGCCGCTTTCTGACGAAGCCGTTTCCGCCGATTAACCTCAGCATCGCTTCACAACACCACGCACAAAAAAAACACATCCCCGTTGCGGAGACCACAAACGATGTGGTTCCGCAACGGGGATGTGCCTCTCAACCGAAGGCAATAAATCAGGTGTGAATGAATGGCGCCGAAGAGTGTTTGCGGCTGAGAGGCAGCGTGTTCCTCGCTCAATTTCCAAAGTGCGTTCAGCTAATCAGTTCGGCAACACAGTTCGAAAGTTATTTCGTCTTCTGAATCAATAACTGTGTTGCCGCATAATTCGGCTCGGCGAATCTCCAAGCTGGGGGGAGCATTAATTCCGATTCGAGTTCGACTGCCCTGAGTGCTCACAATTCTGATTGAGACACCCAGCGACGGAATTGAAATCTCTTCTCCAGTTCGTCTCGTAAGAACGAGCATTGTCCCAGCTCCTCCTGGCGGGCCTGTGATTCGGCGATCGGGGGAGTTGCGTCCCGCGACCGAATCCAGACACAACGCGAAGAGCGTGCCAAACGCTGGCAAAAGAAAACTTGATTCACAAACTGCCTGTAAAACAGCGTTTACGTCATTTGTCAGCCGAGGACGACGGGTTGTGAAATCGAACTCGTTGGTCGCAAATCTGTACTAATCTGCAGATCAGGGCCAGCTGGCTGATATCTCCGTGCGGCAAAGTGCGTCGCTCTTTGGCTTCCCATGAACCTTGTTTCGGGGAAGCGGGAGCCGAGCTGTTCTGCCGGAACTGGCACTGCAACCGGAAGTCCTTTCTCTGTCTACCGGTGCATCCTCATCGGTGCCAGCGACCTGAGGTCAGAGAAAATCGGCGATCGAACCCAGGGATGGATACGCCGCAAACTCAAACGTCTGTAGCGTTGGAGTCGCTCTGCGGAAAGTGGCAACCGGGTTGCTGACATCCGACAACAGATTCTCAAGCGATCAGTCCGCGGCTCGAAAGTGTCCGGGCTCGGTCGAACATTTCGGATAAGGAGTGCATTCACGTGTTTAGAACATCGCTCACAAACCAGCTTGTCCGTCCCAGGCAACATTCGGGATGGGCGACCGCCTCAGCTATTGCCGTCGTATTCGTTCTGGTTGCCGACGTCTCCGCGGCGGAAGCTGAATCTCCGGTTTCAATCCGAATCGCCAATCCACAGGCAGGCAGGTTGCAACTTGTCACGGGCACTGTCAGAGCTCCCGGCATTCCCGTCGTTCTGGTGAAGCCAGACATTCCCAACGAACCCTGGTGGGTTCAGGGGCAGGCAACGCCTTCTGGCCCCCAAGGATTCTCGGCAAAGGCC
>JBLFXD010000475.1:0-6035 GCA_047611045.1 Planctomycetaceae bacterium
AATGCCCTGCATGATTTCAAAACGCTCGCCCGGCTGTCCGTCCTCACGAACGACTTGGTAGACATAGAGCGGCATCTCTGAAAACTCCTCGGTGCATCACTGAAAACTTGGTTTACGGTCGCAATCACTTCGCAAATTGATCGTAGCGACGGTTGATTCTAACAAGCAAGCGCCGACTTGAGAGCGGCCGTCGTTACTCGGGAACGTCGGCTGCTTCGGCAGCGCGTCGCTCGTTCAGTCGTTCGAGAACTCCCGAAACTGCGTTTTCGACCGGAACCAGTTCAGGACCATCACCGGTTCGCCACTTCACTTCGACGTTGCCTTCTTTCAAACCTTTGCCGCCAATCACCAACCGCAACGGAATTCCGATCAGGTCGGCGTCTTTAAATTTGAAACCGGGTCGAGCTTTCCGGTCGTCCATTAAAACGTCGACGCCCGCTGCTTTCAGTTCGTCGTAACAACGATTGGCGACGTTCATGACTTCTTCGTCAGCAATATTCAGCGGGACGATGAGCAGCTCGTACGGAGCAATCGCCAGCGGCCAGACCAGACCGTTGTCGTCGTAGCACGTTTCGCACAGCGAGGCCACGATCCGGTTCACGCCGATTCCGTAGCAGCCCATGATGATCGGGTGCTTCTTCTCTTTCTCGTCGATGTAGTTGGCATCGAGCGATGTCGAGTACTTAGTCCCCAGCTTGAAGACGTGTCCGACTTCGATCCCGTTCACGATTTCGAGCGTCCCGTCGCACTTCGGACAGGCATCGCCGCTGCCGGCGTTACGAAGGTCAAACGTTGTCGAGAGTTCATAATCACGACCGACGTTGACGCCAGTGAAATGCTTGTCGCCTTCGTTGCCGCCCGTGACTGCGTCGACGATCTGAGCGACGTCATGGTCAGCGATGATATCGCACTTGATGCCGACCGGTCCTGCGAAGCCCGTCGGAGCACCGGTGACGGCGAGCACGGTCGCGTCGTCGGCCATTTCTACGTTGGTCGCGCCGATGGCTCGTCGAATCTTGCCTTCGTTAGCTTCGTGATCGCCTCGGATCAGCACGGCGACCGGCTTGTTATCGGCCTGGTAGATCAACGTCTTGATCATCTGCTGAGTTTCGCAGCCAAGCATCTTGCTGACCTGTTCGATCGTCGTGGCCTCAGGCGTGTCGACCTTCGTCAGCTCGCCGCAGGTTTCCGGCTGAGCGATTGTGGCGACTGCCCGACCGGTATCGGCTCGTTCGAGATTCGCGGCGTAAGAACACTTCGGACACCGCACGATTTCGTCTTCGCCGTTACCGGCTGGAACCATGAACTCGTGCGAAGCGTCGCCGCCGATCGGGCCGCTTTCGGCTTCGACCGGCAAGTACTCGAGTCCGCACCGCGCGAAGATGCGACAATACGCGGCGTACATGGCGTCGTACGCGGTGTCGAGTTGCTCGACGCTCGAACTGAAGCTGTAAGCATCCTTCATCAGAAATTCGCTGGTTCGCAGAACTCCAAACCGCGGCCGCTCTTCGTTGCGGAACTTCGTCTGAATCTGAAACAGCGTGAACGGCAGCTGCTTATAAGTAGTCACGACTTTCGAGATCAGGTCGGTGATTACTTCTTCGTGGGTTGGCCCCAGAGCCATGTGAATCTTGCGGTCTCCACGTTTGACTTCGAAGTTGATCAGCACGTTGCCGAACGCTTCCTTCCTTCCCGTTCGTTCAAACAGGTCGATCGGCTGCAAAGCCGGCATGTGGATCTCGACGGCTCCGGCACGTTCCATTTCTTCTCGAACGATTGCTTCGGCTTTACGAAGAGCTCGATAACCCAGCGGCAGGTACGAGTACGCTCCGGCCATCAACTGCTTGATCAGACCGGCTCGAAGCATCAGCTGGTGCGAAGGAACTTCGGCGTCTGACGGAATTTCCTTGAGGGTCGGGATGAGAGTTTGGCTCCAGCGCACGGCGGATTCCTGTCGTCGTCTGAATGAAAATGAGAACCGCTCGAACGCATGTCGGGCGGGTGGTTGATCGCGAGGCCGGGATTCTAGGACGGCAGCTCCGATGCCGGAAGCATGAGCCGAATGCCGGAGTTTCCTGCCAAAATTTGTAGGCTGGAACAAGCTCCGCGCGGTTCCGGCAGACGGGAATTTGCACCTGACTTGAAATGCCGGAACTGCGCTGTGCTTGTTCCAGCCTACTTCCCAGCAATTCCGGAATTGCCTGAATCTTCGAGGACCTACGCGTTGGCAAGGATGCCCGAGATGATCCACTGGTCGACTTCACACAGCGATCTCGAGTTAACCAGTGATTCCGTGTCGGAAGCGTTCACCGAAACCGACACATCGGCTCCCGCAGCAACCAGTCGTCGGGCACTGTTGCGGACGCTGCTGGTCGTCTGCCACTCCGATCTTCCGCCGGGTGCGCCGAGGAAGAATCGCTTCCCGGCCAAGTCGGACTTATGAGCCAGCAACTTTGCAGCCGCCGGGAAGTTTCCGCCAAAGGCGACGCAGCCGCCAAACCACTCGGGCTGATGCATGGCCAGCAGAAGCGCGACCGACGCGGCATCGCCCGCTCCGGCGAGAAAAATGCGTTCGGTATGCACGTTCAAGACCTCTCGGACGGAACGCACGGCGTTGACGACGCGGTTCTCGACATCGACCAGTCGCTTCAGAAATTCGACAGGCATGTCGAAGTCGTGCTGGTCAGAAGCCGGCATGTCGAACAGACACTCATCGACCGCCAGTCCCAGATAATTCTGAGGACTCATCGCTGCAATATGGTCGAGCGATTCGTCGATGCCACAGTCGCCGCCAGTCAGCCAGACGACCAACGGGTACGCGTAACGAGGCTCGTAGCTTTCCGGGATGGTTCCGGCAGAGAAGTCGTTGACTTGCCAGAACTGAACGTCGCTCTGCGGCTCGGCAGCCGGCGTCCACAGGTTTGCGGACGAGTACTCACCGTCGTGCCGCGCCGAGCTGCGGAGATCTCGCGATTGTGATGGCAACTCGTTTCTGGAATGCATCATCGCACGTTGCTCCGTTCAACTGTCACGACCTGAAACGCGGCGGGCGGCTCTGTAACGTAATTTCCGTAGCGACCTGCGAGAACTGGAAACACCGAACTTCGACTGATTTCTCCGATGGGGAAATTCTTCCCCGGACAGGCAGTCGCTTTGACGTCCCGGTGACCGATCACCTGGCCTCCGGTCAGTTGGTATTCGTGCTTGAGAACGCTGACCAGTCGTTTGACACTCGAAAGCTGAGCGTCAGAAGGATCAGTTTCCTCAAAGTTCCCGACAAGGCAAATGCCGATGCCGTACTCGTTGTATTCGTTATTAGGACTCTTGGCGTGAGCACCGTGAATCTGCTCTCGCCAGCGAAAAGTGGATTGAATCTCTCCGTCATCCATCCCCTTCCCATTGCCAATGAGAAAGTGATACCCGATTCCGTCCCAGCCGCGACCGATGTGTGCTTCGTGGACGCTTTCGATAGAGCCGGCAGACGACGCGGTATGGTGAAGTACGATGTGACGCCATTTTCTGGCCGACGCATCGGGCTCCCAGGGGTTTTGAACGACGACAGGTGGGGTAGGTCTAAAAGCTGGCTGCGGGACCGGAGTTTGAACCGGCGGAACCGAGCGAACGGCGGGCTGCATAGGCGATGGCATACAGCCGGCGAGAATACCGACAGCCATCAGCTGAAAAAATAATCGAACAATCGAAGTCATTGCGTCCTCCCTGACGCGTCTCGTTCGTACGCTCGTACACGCTCCCTCGTGCCGTTGCGGCGAGACTGTAGTGCCGTTCTGAATTGAGTGTCAACTTCTTGTCATCCGTGGCAAACAGTTACCGCGGCACGAGTTGCTACACCGTTCCGCCTGTAACGATTACAGCGATTACAGCGGCCTTAATCTGCTCTGAAACGGCGAAAAACCGTCAAAATCAGTAGGAAACGGCACGTCAGTCCCTCTTCGGTGGATTGTTCAGTATTATTGAAATGGACGCTTGATCAGAACCTGCTCATTCGGGCAGTTTGGCGTCTCCGCAAGCAATCGGACAAGCATCGACAATCGTAGATGGGTCGCCGGTCGGAATCCCATCCCGTACGCAATTGAGGCGGAATTTGCCGGCGTCCGAGCGTGCGATGCTGGCGGTGACAAACGGAGAGGACTTATTCTCGTCACCGAGTCTTGGCCATCGTCCGCGCCTCCGCTCGCCGAACCACCTTTTCGCCGTCCCGCCTCAGGAATTGACCCACCATGCCGACATTCTCTGTTTCCGATCTTCAGGCTCTTGCACTTCGCATCCTTGATTCAGCCGGAGTGCCCGCTGCTGATGCGGAAGTCGTCTCGAAAGAACTGTCCGAAGCCAACGCGGTCGGCCACGACAGCCACGGCGTCATGCGGCTGATGCAGTACGTGCAGATGATCGATGACGGATTCGTGAAGCTCGGCGCAGAGGTCGAAACCGTACGGTCCGGCGGCTCGTTCACGATCCTGGATGCCAACTTCAATTTCGGCCAGGTCGCTGCAAACCTCGCCGTCGAACGCGGAGTCGAACTCGCGCGAAACGTCGGCACGGCGACGGTCATGATTCGCAACTGCAACCATGTTGGGCGTCTGGGTTCCTACTCGAAGAAGGCCGCCGAGCAGGGTTGCACAACGACGATGGCGGTCAACGCTCCCGGCCCCGGCGGCGTCGCACCGTTCGGCGGCATCGAGCGAAAACTCGGAACGAATCCGATTTCCATGTCCGCTCCGTGGGGAGACTCTTCGCTGGTTCTCGACATGACGACCAGCGCGTCGGCCGAAGGCAAAGTGCGAGTCGCTCTGCAGAAAGGTGATCAGGTCCCCGAAGGCTGGATCATTGATTCCGAAGGCCACCCGACGACCGACCCGCAGAAGTTCTACGATGGCGGCGCGCTGCTGCCACTGGGTGGCCCGCTCGGATTCAAAGGCTCGGGTATGTCGATCATGATCGACGTCTTCGGCGGCATGCTCTCAGGAAGTGGCATCTGCCGAACCGACTTACCGCGAGGTGCCAACGGCGTGTGGATGTACTTTGTCGATGTCGAGCAGTTCATCGACCGCGCCGAGTACGACGCTCTGATGGAGAAGTACGTCGACTCACTGAAGAGCTGCCGCAGGCAACCCGGCGTCGAAGAGATCCTGCTGCCAGGAGAAATCGAACTCCGCCGCGACGCTCAACGCCGTTCCGAAGGCGTCCCCATTCCCGACGAAACATGGCGACAAATCAACGAACTGGCGGACCGACTCGGAGCCGACCTGTCCGAGTTCAACGGCTAAGAAATCGGACAGCCGCCTGCAGGATCATCAGCTCGCTCGCGATCCAGACGCGTTCCTTCCAGAATGCCCGAAGTCAGGATCTCCCGAGACCTGCTGTACCTCTTTTCGTTCTTCGAAATCGTCACCGCATCAAGGAAGTCAACAATGTCCGACAAACCAACGATCGCCGGCAAAGCTCCCATTAAAGTCTCGCTGGAGGCCGGTAAGAAATACGCATTCTGCACGTGCGGACTTTCAGAAGGGCAACCGTTCTGCGACGGCAAGCACAAAGGCACGTCGTTCGTCCCCAACGTATTCACCGCCGAAAAAGATGAAGACGCCCACTTCTGCGCCTGCAAACACACCGGCAACGAACCTCGCTGCGACGGCACTCACAAGAACCTCGACTGAATCTTTTCAAGCTTCTGTAATTTTGAACGCTGAGGAAAGACCGCAGAGGAGCGAGAGAGTTCTCCTTTTTTCTCTGCGAGTCCTCAGCGAACTCTGCGTTCCGTTCCCGATGAAGAAAGAGTTGACTTCGATGTTCAACAAACTTCTGGTTCCCTGCCTGCTCGCTTTAATTTCGGTCGGTCCAACTTTCTCGAATGCCGCCGAAATGAATCGAAACATCATTAGCCGGGGTTCTTACACGAACTCGCAGATCAAGTTCGAACGCGAGCAGAAAGGGCACGTCGCCTTCATCGGCGGATCGATCGCCGAGATGAACGGTTACCGCCCGATGGTCTGCGACGACCTGCAGAAGCGGTATCC
>JBLFXD010000476.1:0-6028 GCA_047611045.1 Planctomycetaceae bacterium
CGAGTTGCCGAGCCTTCAAAAGTTCTTCGTTAGGGGCGTCCCGGAGCCAGCTGTCCGGTCGTTGCGCGTGCCTTTTCGTGGGAAGCAGGTAGATGTTAAAACTGACGTCTCTGATGCCATGAATTTCATTGATGACATTCGGGAAAAAGGCGAGTAGGCGATCGCCCCCTGAACTGTCCTGCCGTACTTTCTTCGCAAACATCGCTGCGTGCGGAGTGCCAGAGAGTTTCTTATTCGGAATCTGCCTTTCCGTCTCGGCAGCGAAATGGCAAGAATGGATCGCTCGGTGTTTCGCCGGGTTGAAGACCTTTTCGCGGTGCGGAGTTTTAGACGATGCTGGAAATTGGCAGTTCAACAGGAAAAGCCCTGTGCAGTGGGATGAGTCGTCGGCGGGCGATTGAGATTGGTGTGCTGGGCGTGTTTGGGCTTTCGTTGCCGAAACTGTTGAGGTCGGAAGCTCGGGCGGCGGATGGGTCCGGGAATAAGGCCGGGCATGCTTCGAATCGCTCTGTGATTCTGATCTGGCAACATGGAGGACCATCGCAGCTCGACACGTTCGATATGAAACCGCTGGCTCCGACGGAAGTTCGAGGGCCTTATCAAGCGATCAATTCGAGCCTTCCCGGACTGGATGTCGGCGAACTGTGCGTCGAGCAGGCCAAGGTGATGGATAAGTGCTCGGTGATCCGCAGCTTCTCGCACGGCAACGGTGATCACTGGGCGGCCGCTCACTGGATGTTGACCGGACGGCTGGGCGCGACCGGCTCTGACAGACCTGCACGGCAACCTTCGATGGGAGCCGTCGCGTCGCAACTGCTCGGCCCTCGAAAGAAGGGGACACTCGCTTCCGTCAACATGAACGATGGCGGCTTCGGCTATCACGGCGGAGCGTGGATGGGAGTCGCTCAAAACCCGTTCCGCTACGGCGAGTACAGCTACGGCAACGAAGCCGGCCGGCTGCCAACGGGAGACCACAAAAGTTTCTCACTCGTCGACGGCCTGACAAGCGATCGACTGATGAACCGGGTTTCTTTGCAGAAGCAGTTCGACGATCTGCGACACCGATTCGACAGCAACCGCACGTTCCAGCATCTCGACACGGTCGATCAGCAGGCTCTGGATATCGTTTTGTCGGGTCGAACTCGCGAAGCCTTTCAGCTCGACAAAGAGGACGTGAAGACCCGAGAACGGTACGGCGACGGCTGGGGTGAGCAGGCATTGCTGGCTCGGCGGTTGGTGGAAGCGGGAGTCCGGTTTGTGTCGCTCAACACGGGCTACTGGGACGACCACGGCAACATCAAAGGCGCACTCGATTCAAAAATGCCTCGCCACGACCGCGCCGTCGGAGTGCTGATCCAGGACCTCGCTGAACGAGGAATGCTCGACGACACGCTGGTCATTACAGCTGGAGAATTCGGCCGCACGCCGACGATCAACGGCAACGCCGGCCGCGATCACTGGCCGCAGGCTCAAAGCATTCTCATCAGCGGCGGCGGTTACAAACACGGTCAAATCATCGGCAGCACCAACAGCAAAGCCGAGCATCCGACATCCCGCAAAGTCGGCGTCGAAGACTTTTGCGCGATCGTCTACCACGCCCTGGGGCTCCGCCTGGACGACACAATCATCGATCCCTCCGGCCGCCCGATGCACCTGCTGCCCAGCGGCGAAGTCCCGCGCGAACTTCTGTAACCATCCGGAGGTCAGAGCCAAGACGCACCCCTACCGACCTTGTCGAGGTTCTTTCCGATGACTCGAAAAAGAAAGAGGCGGCAGCGAGCGGCGGAGCAGGAATCGACCCCTCGCAAATCGATTCCTGCGGATACTTCCAAACAGGCCTCGAACAATTCGTATACTCCACCTCTGTTCTACAAAGACATCGAATTCACCTGTCGGGATTGCGATACGGAAGATGTCTGGACCGCAGAACAGCAGCAGTGGTACTACGAATTCGCCAAGGGTTCGATTTATGGGAGGGCAATTCGGTGTGGGCCATGCTTGGCGAAGGTCAGAGCGGCAAAGGAGTTGCAACGTCAGCAGATGGAAGCTGCGGACGAGCGACGAGCTGCTGAAAGCTGACTCGCACGGTGGGGTCGTCGGTCTCGGAACGTGACTCGCGGAGCCGGGGCATGTCCCGGTATCATCGTCGGTTCGGTCGGCAGCGAATGCCGTAATTGATCAGGCAATCTGAGCAACCAACGTCCCACGAGCAGATATCAACGATGGCTGAAACATTTATTCTCATTCCGGGTCGGACCAGCAAGCAGGGCGTGACGCTCAACGAGGGCAAGTACACAGACGGCTATCTGGAAGAGATCAATACGCTGCAGATTTCGCCCGAGGACATGGAGCGGCTGCAGTTCGAAAATGGCGATAACATCCGAATGTGGAACGACTTCGGTGAAGTGGTCGTTCCGTGCAAAACGTCAAAAGGCGACGAACTTCCGCCGGGGATGCTTTTTATCAGTTACGGAGACAAATCCAGCCGATTAATGGCAGGAGAAACCCACGGAACAGGCATGCCGGACAGCAAAGGCATGGATGTTCAAATCGAGAAGGTTTCCGACCCGGCGTGACGTTGATTTTTTCGTGATTTCGTTCATCCTGTTTTGGTATAGAGTGTTGCGAATTCGGCCAGATTGAACTGGCAGAATGCTGGATGAGAGTGATCGGGACGGCTCGCGGCGCGAGTGCAATCTCTTCATCCGTCGACTTTCGAATTGTTTGATCCTGCTGTTGGCGATGTCTCCCGACAAAGCCGCGCGTTATCAACGAAGGTCTTCTTATGAGCACCGTCGCTCCCCCACCTCAGGAATCGTCCGACAGCACCGAAGTTCCCGAACTGAAAGTCGTCACCGACGCCACCTGCACATTTTGCGGCTGCGTCTGCGACGACATGGAACTGACGGTCGAGAACAACAAGATCACCAAGGCGAAGAACGCCTGCGTCCTGGGCAAAGCGTGGTTCCTGAATCACCACATCGAAGACCGACCGGACGCAACGATTGAAGGCCAGCCGGCATCCTACGAGCAGGCGATCGAACGCGCCGCCGACATTCTGAACAACGCCATTTACCCGTTGACTTACGGACTGTCCGACACGACGTGCGAAGCTCAGCGAGTCGCGGTCGCCATCTCCGACTGGATCGGCGGCTGCGTCGACACGACGACTTCCGTCTGCCACGGTCCGTCCGGCATCGCGTTTCAGGAAGTCGGCGAAGTCACCTGCACGCTCGGCGAGATCAAAAACCGAGCCGACTACATCGTCTTCTGGGGTGGCAACCCGGCGGAAAGCCATCCGAGACACTTCACGCGTTACAGCCTGATGCCCAAAGGTCAGTTTCTGCCGAACGGTCGTAAAGATCGAACAGCCGTGCTGATCGACGTTCGAAAAACGAAGAGCGCCAAGGCGGCGGACATTTTTCTTCAAGTGAAGCCGCGATCCGACTTTGAACTCGCCTGGGCCATGCGAGCCATCGCGAAGGGCATCGAACTCGACCCGGTATCAATCGAAGCGAAGACCGGAATCTCGCTGGAGAAGCTCACGGAAGTTGTTGAAGGAATGAAAGCGGCGAAGTTCGGCGTCATCCTGTTCGGTATGGGTCTGACGATGACTCGCGGAAAGCATCTCAATAGTGAAGCCGTCCTGTCGCTGGCTCGAGACCTCAACAAGTACACGCGCTGGACGGCCAAGCCGATGCGAGGTCACGGAAACGTCACCGGAGCCGACAACGTCGTCACCTGGCAAACCGGCTACCCGTTCGGCGTGCATCTCGGCCGAGGCTACCCTCGCTTTAACCCAGGCGAGTGGACATCGTCAGACCTGCTCGCACGAGGCGAAGCGGACGCCGCGTTGATCATTGCCTCGGACCCGATGAGCAACTTCAGCCAGCCAGCTCGCGATCACCTGGCGAAGATCAATTCAGTCGTGCTCGACCCAAAACTCAGCGAGACCGCTAAAGTCGCCACCGTCGCCTTCACAACCTCGACGTACGGCATCAACACAACCGGCACCGTCTACCGCATGGATGACGTCCCGATTCCGCTGCGACCAGCTTTCGATTCGCCCTACAAAAGCGACTACGAAATCCTGAAGGCCATCGAAAAACGCATCCGCGAAAAGCAGCTCGGTTCAAACGCGTCGTGGTGATTGAGTCTCTGATTACAAGGCGAGGAACGATGGACCGCGCGAACTACAGGGTTCAGAAACGATCTCTCGATGACGATCGACCGGATGACTTCCTGCAAAACTGTACGCCAGCAGAACGTGTCTCTATGGTTTGGCCGTTGACGATGGATGTCTGGTCATTCTCGGGAGAAAAGGATCGTGAATCCCGACTTCAGCGACATGTTGTCCGCACTAAACGCCCAGGAAACTGAGTACATGATCGTTGGTGCGTACGCGCTGGCGGCACATGGCTATCTGAGAGCGACCGGAGATATCGACATCTGGGTGCGATGTACTGTCGAAAATGCCGAGAAAGTATTGCGGGCTCTGAAGAACTTCGGAGCTCCGATGTTCGACCTGACGCTGGAAGACCTGTCCACACCGGAAATGGTATTTCAGATCGGGCTTCCGCCTCGAAGGATTGATTTCCTGACATCGATTTCGGGAGTCGATTTTGACGACTGCTGGGCCGATCGGATGCAGGTTGAGATTGAAGGAATGAGCATCAACTTTCTAAGCAAGTCATGGCTGATCACTAATAAGCGAGCGACGGGACGACCAAAAGACATTCTGGATGCGGACGAGCTTGAACGCTCATCAAACGACGACTGATTCGGAATCGTGTTCCCAATTATTCTTACGACAAACTGTGATGACAGGCGGCAAGAGATGCCTCAGCTACTGATCAAAGGCGGAACGGTTTACGACCCGAAGAACAATATCGACGGCGAGGTACGCGATATTTGGATTCAGGATGGTCGGATTATTGACACGCCGTCGGACCTTTCGACGAAGGCCGACAAGACGCTGGATGCGACGGGCTATGTCGTCATGCCCGGCGGCGTCGACATGCACTGTCATATCGCCGGCCCGAAGGTGAACACCGCTCGTAAGATGATGCCCGACGACAAACGCCTCGCGCCGATGGTTCATCGAACGATGCACACTCGGTCGGGAACGACCGGCGCCGTACCGAGTACCTGGGCGACCGGATATCTCTACTCGGGACTCGGCTACACGACCGCGTTCGATGCCGCCGTTCCACCGCTGGCCGCTCGGCACACGCACGAAGAACTGGAAGACACGCCGATCATCGACAAGGGCTTCTACGTGATGATGGGCAACAACCATTACATCATGAAGCAGCTCAAGGAGAAGGATCCGGAAAAGCTGAAAGCGTGTGTGGCGTGGCTGATCAATTCGGCGAAAGGCTACGGAGCGAAGCTGGTCAATCCCGGCGGAGTCGAAGCGTGGAAGAGCGGGCAACGCAACGTCGACACGCTTGATGAAACGGTCGACGGCTGGGACATCAAACCTCGCGACATCATTCAGGGAGTCGCGCGAGCGGTTGATGAACTCGGCATGCCGCACCCGGTCCACGTGCACTGCAACAACCTGGGGCTGCCAGGAAATCACGACACAACCTTCGAGACTATGAAATGCCTGGAAGGCTACCGAGGCCATCTGACGCATATCCAGTTTCACAGCTACGGCGGCGACCCGAATGACCAACTGACGTTCAAATCCGAAGTTCCGCGACTCGCGCAGTACGTCAACGAGAATAAGAATCTGACCGTCGACGTCGGGCAGGTGATGTTCGACAAGACGACGTCGATGACGGGCGACGGACCGCTCGGCTACTTCCTGCATAAAGTGCTCGGCCGAAAATGGTTCAGCGGCGACACCGAAATGGAAGCCGGCTGCGGAATCGTCCCGATTGAATATCGCAACAAAAGCATGATCCACACACTGCAGTGGGCGATCGGCCTGGAGTGGTACCTGATGGTCGACGATCCGTGGCGGATCGCGATGAGCACCGACCATCCGAACGGCGGTTCGTTCCTGGCTTATCCGGAAATC
>JBLFXD010000477.1:0-6027 GCA_047611045.1 Planctomycetaceae bacterium
TTTCTCCGTTTCAGATTTCTGAAAAATGACAGCAGGAGACTATCTCCTGCAGGGGAAACCGTCACTCTTTTCAACTATTCAGCGGACATCTCCCAAAAACTGACACAGTCAATTCGGTCCGCCATCGCGGAAATCCGATGACGACATCTTGATTCACCTGTCCGTATTTCATCGGTTGCCGAAGACGGAATTTAGTGGCCGCACTTTTCGGGGATGTTGGGATTCAACCCTCCTCCCATAGTTGGTTATCGGTTTGAAAGGACTTACGTCGATTGGACGTGAGTCCTTTTTCGTATCACTGGCGATGGGTTAGTTTACTTCCATGCTCAGTGAATTTGATCAGGCGAATCGCGTACTTCGCCAGCACTTTCCCCACGTTGCTCGGTGGTCTGGGTGCCGCATCGAATCAGTTTCCGGTGGCTTCAGTGGTGCCGGAGTTTTCAAGGTCGAAACGGCAAACACCGGATACTGCCTGCGGCGATGGCCTGTCGCACAGACGTCTGCGGCACGAGTACTCGCCGTTCATCAGCTGCTTGCTCTGGCACAGGACCGTGGCGTCAGCATCGTCCCCGTTTCGTTGAAGTCGAACTCGGGAACGACTCTTGCCGAAGTCAACGGCGAATGGTGGCAGCTTGAACCGTGGATGCCGGGCGTTGCGGACTTTCTGGCAGAGCCAAGCGACGAACGACTGGAGTCGGCGATGACTCAACTGGCTCGATTTCACAACGCGGTTCGAGATTGGGTCCCGGCCGGCGGAGTGGGCCAGTGGTTTCAGCCGAGGAGCAACAAGGCATGTCCGACGATCACGCATCGGATTCGGATGATCGATGGTTATGCGTCGTCAATCACTGACTTTAACGAGGCGTTG
Source organism: Planctomycetaceae bacterium (assembly GCA_047611045.1). Taxonomy (GTDB): domain Bacteria; phylum Planctomycetota; class Planctomycetia; order Planctomycetales; family Planctomycetaceae; genus JABMPE01. Next base: position 869 of record JBLFXD010000477.1, read on the forward strand.
GCTCAGGAAAGCGACACTCGGTTTCGGGACGCTGGTGTGCGGGTCGCTCTGCTGTTTCGCTCGGCGCATTCGGAAGTGAAACAGGAATTGATCGCTGTCGAGAGCTTGCCTGTTCCGCTTCAACCGTGCATCCGCGATCTGTGGCATGATCATCTTTTGTTTCAGGGCGACGAGCTGTCCGGCATTGTCGACTTCGGGGCGATGGCGACGGACTCGATTACCTGCGATTTATCGCGGCTGTTGGGGAGTTTGTTCGGCGATGATTCGGCGGCGTGGCAGCGAGGAATTGGCTATTACGAATCCGTGAGGACCATGACCGAGGCCGAACATCGGTTGCTGCGGTCGCTGGACCGATCCAGTATTTTGCTGAGCGGGATGACCTGGCTGAAACGCCGTTACGTTCTCAGGAACACTCCGGCAGATATTTCGCGAGTTTGCGATCGTCTCGACGCAATTCTTGTCCGACTGTCTTCCCTCGCTCTCGACTCTTGACCCTTGTCTCTGGACTCCCTTCCCGTTTCGTCGACTCTTTTCAAACGGGGCGGTAGGATCTCCGGTCCACCTGCGAAACCAAACTGTTTGAGAGGATAGTCCGTTGAGTGATTCTGAATTCACCTGCCCGCAGAACCGTGAAGAGGTCATCAATACCTACTTCATGGAGCATCGAGCCAAGCTGATTGACGTCGCTGCCTATCTTGACCGGCTCGACCGAGCACGGCCCGTGGGCGAAGAAGCCGACTTCCGCGATGTCGCGTTTCGGAATGCCATCGCCATTCTGACCGATGGCGAGTCGCAGCGGGCTCGCCGGATTCTCGACCTGCTCAGCGACCACACAACCGAAACGCCGCAGTCGGCCGAGGGAATGAAAGGGGCACTCGGAGCTCCCCCGGTAACAGCTATGGAAGGCGGTGCAGCATGAGGTACATCGACCCGCACATTCATATGGTCTCACGCACGACCGACGATTATCAGCGGATGGCTCAGGCCGGCTGCATTGCCGTCACCGAGCCCGCATTCTGGGCCGGCTTCGATCGCTCGTCGGCTCAGGGGTTCTTCGACTACTACCGGCAGCTCACCGAGTACGAACCGAAACGCGCAGCGCAGTTCGGCATCAAGCATTTCACCTGGCTGTGCATCAACCCGAAGGAAGCCGACGATCCTGGATTCGCTCGCGAAGTGATTGCTCTGATTCCCGACTTCCTGGAGCGGGAGACCGTTCTGGGCATCGGCGAAATCGGCTTGAACAAGAACACGAAGAACGAGCTGATTATTCTCGAAGAGCAGATCGCGCTCGCCGAGAAGTACAACCAGATGGTGCTGGTTCATACGCCGCATCTGGAAGACAAGCTGAAGGGGACTCGGATCATCATGGACGCGATCAGCGCCAGCTCGATCGATCCCGGCCGAGTGCTGATCGACCATGTCGAGGAACACACCGTTGCCGAAGTGCTTGACCGAGGCTTCTGGGCGGGCATGACGCTTTACCCGGACACGAAGGTCACTCCTCAGCGAGCTGCCGACATCATCGAAATGTTCGGCACCGAGCGTCTGTGGATGAACTCGGCCGGCGACTGGGGCTGCAGCGATCCTCTGGCGGTTCCGAAAGCTCGGCTCGAAATGGCAAAACGCGGCCACACAGCCGAAACGATCGATCAGGTCACGTTTGGAAATCCGCAAGACTTCCTCGGGCAGAGCGAGAACTTTCGACTTGAGTGAGGTCGTATGATGGACATCGTCCACATCTTTATTTCAACTGGCCGGTTTCGATCATTCGACGAAATACACCTTTTCATTGACGAAACATATTCTGAAGACGGAGACGGAATCGATTCGGAATTCATGGCAGAAACAGGATTCGCCCAATACGAACCAGGATGTATCGAAGCAGTTTTGTCTGAATCTGGAGAAGCTGTTCCGCTGAAGCAACTACTTGACGGGACGTCATATTGTGAGCAGTGGCTGTTGAAGCTCGACATTACGCGGCTCGCCGATGCGGCTATCTGCGTATTTTCTCCGAACGAAATCGAGCATCCCGATCAGTCCTCAATGGAGTACCTTGGGAAATTCCACTATCAGCGTTAGCAGTTCGTGCCGTGAATTCACGCGTCGATCAAGTCGAGCGTTTGCCAGAGGCTCGGGTCGCTGGCGAACGGGAATGCCGCGTCGACAGTCAGGCAGTGGTCACCGAGTTCTGAGTCTCGCAGCATCGCGTAGAAGGCGAGCTGCGATGACTCGGCCGGATCGAACCCGTTGAGACAGCTTCCCGGGATCCACGCTTCGAGGACGTAGCCATCGTCGGCACGTTCAGACCGAATGCTGAATTTGTCCGGCGGAGAAATCGGCGGGTCTTCACTTGCGCGGGCGATCGGCAGTTGACGCACGACCGAGTCGAGGCCGGTATCGCCTCCGCCGTTTGGGAGCAGGCAGAAGTGATGACACAGCCGGTTCGCTCGATGGATCGTCGTCGTGTTGCGAGTGTTAATCCAAATCTGCACGGCGTCGGTTTCGTCCGGCCGTTCGATATCGGAAACCGCCGGATGTTGCTTCCCGGTGACCTCGGCGGTAATCCCGATCCCTTTCGGATTCCACGCGGCCGTAAGTTTCAGTGGTTGCTTACCTTCTTTGAGATCGCTGCCCGGCCAGAACAACCGGCAGTCGTCGGTCAGATTCAGCAGTTGCTTGCCTTTTCGCGGGAGCGCGTCGACTCGCTGCAGCGGCAAGGCAAATCGAAAACTGAACGTGGCCGGGATGACGGAATTCATCAGCGAGGTTGCCTGTTACAGGGTCGCGAAATTCTTCAGAAGTCGCAGACCGATGCTCTGACTCTTTTCGGGATGGAACTGCGTGGCGAAGAGGTTGCCTCGTGCGATGGACGAGCAGAATTCTGTTCCGTGATTTGTTGACGTGGCGACGACCGAATCGTCTTCCGGGACGACATAGTAGCCATGCACGAAGTAAACGTGCGAATTCTCCGGAATCTCGTTCAGCAGCGGTGAACCACCGACCGTCTGCAGCGAGTTCCAGCCCATGTGCGGAATCTTCAGGTCCGGCTGCTCTTCGAAGCGGACGACTTTTCCGGGGATCACTCCCAAGCCTTCGAATTGACCGTCTTCGTAGCTGACGTCGAATAGAAGCTGTTGGCCCAGGCAGATTCCCAGGAACGGACGATCGGCAGCGATGTGGTCCAGAATCGGAGCGACCATGTCCTGATCTTTCAGGTGGTTGATCGCGTCTCGAAACGCGCCTACGCCGGGCAGGACCAACTTGTGTGCGTCGGCCAGTTCGGTGGATTTTGTACAGACGGTGGCTTCGACTCCGAGTTTCTCGAAGGCCTTCTGCACGCTGCGAAGGTTGCCCATTCCGTAGTCAATGATGTGAATCATCAGCAGTTTTCGTCGCAATTGTGGTGGGGAGTGGTCCGCAGGGATGACACAATTTCGCAGTGTGAGTTCGCTGTCGGGCAGAACTCGCGGTGCGGCAGCGAGTATCGTGAGGCGTTCCGGCCAACGCAAGCACCGCTCGGTGCGTAAGACGCGTCGTGCACGAGGCGTGTCCTCGCTGGGAATCGCCATTGCCGCTGTCTAAGATAAAATTTCAGTCCTGCCTTTGAAAATCCCATCTGGGATTGCGACGCGACGGTTCTGCTCTTCCGGCCCTTTACTCTGGAAACGGCGGCAACCGACTCTGACGTCCATTAACTCACCGATTTGCCGGAGCCGCTCCCCATGACAATTCGAGTTTTGCTGACTGTTGCGCTGCTGGTCTCAGCGTTTTCGTTGCCCGGTGCGGTCGCCGCTGACGATCACAAGTTGAAGGCTGTGAAGGAAGTTCCGAAAGGCCTTTCGCCGGAAATCGAAAAGCTGATCGACGCGTCCGGTCATCAGGTTCACGGCGAAGACGGAGCGGTCGTCGAGTTGTGGCTGCTCAAGAGTCTGCCGATCAAAGCGGGCTTCAAGTCGAGTGACTCGCAACTTTACCCGTTCACTCCGGGGCAGCTTCTGGGAGCCATGCGAGTTCCCAAAGGAGCCGAATACACCGACTTCCGAGGTCAGGAAATCGCCAGCGGAACCTACACGTTGCGATACGGCCTGCAGCCGGAAGACGGTAACCACCTCGGCACCAGCGACACTGCCGACTTCATCCTCGCTCTGCCGGCGAAGATCGACACGAAGCCGACGACGATCAAAGATTTCGACAGACTGGCCGAGCACAGTGGCAAGGCAGCCGGTTCAACTCACCCGGCAATCTTCTCGCTGCTCGATCCAGCCGAAGCTGGCAAAGATTCGAAACTCATCGAGGACAAATCCAACGATGACTGGATTCTGAACTTCGTCGGCAAAGGAACGGCCAAGGGCAAGACGTCCGACGTGAAGATTCGACTCGTCGTTGTCGGTGAATCCGAGGCTTGAAATATGGCACAGCATCACGCCAGCCGAACGCTCGTCGGAGTCCTTGCGGTCGCGGTCTGCGCGGCGTCGATGGCTTTACCCGGTGCAGTGTTTGCCGACGAAGCCACATCCAAGGCGAAGCCGCCAGCCGAGAAGTCTGCTAAGAAAGTGGAGCCGCGGCGAGAACTGTTCTCGGGCAAGGTCGTGCTTCTGCAGGACGCACTCAAACGGCGAGACATCAAAGTCGCCGAGGAGATGAAACTGCAGGCCGTGCTCGAAATGAAATCCGGCGAGCTGATTCCGATCGCCGCCGACTGGCGAGGGCGAGCGTTCTTCCAGGATAAGAAACTGCGTGATCGTCCGGTTGAGATCGTTGGCTATCGTCAGCCAGGAATTCCTTACCTGCAGGCATTGATCGTTTACTTTCCGAACAAGAAGGGCGATCGCGAAGAGTTCGACTACTGGTGCGACATCTGCGCGATCCCGATGTACGAAATCAAAGACTGCGAATGCTGCCAGGGTCCGAGCCGACATCGCTATCGACCGGCGAAGTTGCCCGCTTACCTGTTTCAGCAGGGCTCCGCCTCGAAAAAATCTGCGAGCACTAAACCAGCAGCGAAGGATTCGCCAGACAAGTCATCGCCTGAAGCAGGTTCCCGACCTACGGATTGAAATACGCCGAAGGCATCCTGTCCAACCGAATAATTAGACTACGCCGAAGGCGTTATACCCAACAGCCTGGGGTCAGCCGCGCAGCGGCGCCACCCCAGG
>JBLFXD010000478.1:0-6016 GCA_047611045.1 Planctomycetaceae bacterium
AAACGGTCGCACGGGATTGATCCTTGTCCTGATCTCTCTGGTGCTGTTTCTGAATTGGCGAGTCGCATTCTGGGCGGCCATTGGTCTGCCGGTGTCGTTCCTCGGAACGTTCATCGTGATGTGGATTTTCGGCATCTCGATCAACCTGCTGAGCGTCTTCGGCCTGATCATCGTTCTGGGGATCATCGTCGACGATGCCATCGTCATCGGCGAAAATATTTGCCGACACGTCGAAGAAGGCGAACCGGCGGAACAAGCCGCCGTCACCGCGACGGAAGAAGTTCAGTGGCCGGTCATCATCGCCGTCCTGACAACCATCGCCGCGTTCGCACCTCTGCTCTTTATTCAGGGCACGATTGGCGATTTCATGGGTGAATTGCCGATCGTCGTGATGGCAGCGCTGAGCGTCTCGCTGGTCGAAGCGCTGGTCATCCTGCCGTCTCACCTGCGGAATCTTCCCAGCCCTGAAGAATTGGAACGACGACGAAAAGCGGCCGGCGAGCCCGGCGCATTCGTCAAAGCCTTTCATCGCATGCGAGATGCCCAGGAAAGATTTGTCGTTGAGGTTCTGCAGGCTCGTTACGAAAAGTTTCTGCGGAAAGCGCTCCGCTGGAAATACCTCACCATCTGCATTGCTGTGGCCACAATGTTCATCTCGTTCGGTCTGGTCGCGGGCGGCATCGTTGAGTTCGTATTCGTCCAGGACATGGACAGCGAGACCGTCATTTGCGACATCGAACTTCCCATCGGCAGTCCCTCCGACCGAGTGCGTGCTCGCGTCATGCAGATCAGCGACTTTGTTAAGCAGGCTCCCGAAGTCGCCAGCGTTCAGGCTTTCGTCGGGATCCAGGTCGACGTCGCCGGCGAAGGTGCGGTCGGGTTTAAAAACCAGTCACACCTCGGACAGCTGGTCGTCGAGCTGCAGGAGTCAGACGCGCGTGAAAGGGCCGGTGGGCGATCCAGCAACGAACTGCTCGCTGAGTATCGGGAGTTCACACGGAAGCTGCCGGAGCTCAACGCCGTTCGCTGGCTGGCGTTGAACGGCGGACCTGGTGGCAAGGACGTCGTCGTCAGAATCAGCGGCGCCGAGACCGAAGAACTCGTCGAAGTCTCGTCACTAATCCGAGAAGAAGTCAGCAGCTATCAGGGAGTCTTCGACCTCGACGATGACTACGATGCCGGTCAACGCGAAGTGCAACTCAAGTTGTTCGAGTCCGCTGGTGCAAGCGGCGGCTCCGTCGCGGCCCTCGGTTCGCATGTTCGATCAGCCTTGTACGGTCGCGAAGCGCGACGAATCACGCGCAACCGCGAAGACGTCCGCATCATGGTCCGGTATCCGGAGTCGTTTCGTGAAAGTATCTACAACCTGGAATCAATGTGGATCCCAACCGGCACGGTCGTCGGAGAACGTCGCTGGATACCTTTGCGGCAGATCGCAGAACTCAGCGAAACCGACGGAGTCACCTCGCTGTATCGTAGTCAGAATTCGCGAGCGGTCACCGTCTACGCCAACGTTGACGATCAGCAGGGTAACACGTCGGACATTCTGAAAGGCGTGCAGAAGAAGTTCGACGAGAGCATTCTGCCCGATCATCCGAACGTGAATATCGAGTTCCTCGGCAGCTTCGAAGAGATGCGAAAATCGTTCGCTGGGTTGAAGCTGGCATTCCCCGTCGCACTCCTGCTGATTTACATGATGCTGGCCGGCCTGTTCCGTTCTTATGGTCAGCCGCTCGTAGTCATGATGGCCATCCCGTTCGGATTTCAGGGAGCCATCGTCGGTCACCTGCTGACCAACAATCCGATCACGATCCTCAGTCTGATCGGAATGGTCGCTCTCAGCGGAATCCTGGTGAACGACTCGTTGGTGCTCGTTGACTTTATTAATACCCGAGTCAGCAAAGGCGTCGACCACTTCGAAGCCAGCATCGACGGCGCGAAGCTTCGCCTGCGAGCGATTCTGCTGACAACACTCACCACCGCTGCCGGCCTGACGCCACTGATGTTCGAAACGAGCTTTCAGGCCAAGTTCATGATCCCAATGGCGGTGACGTTGACCTTCGGTCTGATCTTCGCCACGGCGTTAACGCTGGTCATCGTCCCGGCACTGAACCTGATCTTCCTGGAACTCCGTGGCCACCAGCCAGGCGAGTGAGCTGTCCACAAAGCGAGTATCGAATTCGGACAGTTTCCGTAGGGTATGTCAAGCGCAGCGCCGGCGTACCATTTCACCGGTCCAGACAAATGGTACGCCGGCGCTGCGCTTGTCGGACCCTACGCTTCTACATCTCGTCGTCACAGTTGGTTGAGTATCCGGCGGCTGATAGAGTGTCGCGTTCCCGATTTTCCCAGCCAACCCGCGAGACCCGCCCCTCGGAGTTCACACCATGAGACGCATTGCTCTGTCGCTGTTTCTGATGCTTGTCTGCACGGCCACGCTTACTGCCGCCGACAAAGCGAAACTCAAAGGGCTGATCATTACCGGCGGGTGCTGCCACGATTACGACAATCAGAAACTAATAATCGAACAAGGGCTCAGCCAGCGGATGAGCATCGATTTCGATGTCGTTCACGAAGGCGGCACGGGCCGTGATCACAAAGTTTCAGTCTACAGCCAGCCCGGCTGGGCGAAGAAGTACGACGTCATCGTTCACAACGAATGCTTTGGCGGCGTTGTTGACGACGATTTCGTGAAGGCGATTGCTCAGGCACACTTTGAAGGAGTGCCGGCAGTTTTTATTCACTGCTCACTGCACAGCTACCGAAACGCCCCGGTCGGAGCCGATGCGTGGCGAGAACTGATCGGCGTGACGTCGCGGCGCCATGAGAGCAAGCATCAGGTGGTTGCGCAGAACGTCAACGAGCATCACCCCATCATGACCGATTTTCCGCTGGAGTGGAAAACGCCGAACGGCGAACTGTACATCATCGAGAAGGTCTGGCCGAACGCGACGCCTCTGCTGCAAGCTTACGGAAAAGACACGAAGCAGGTTCACACCGTCGCCTGGATCAACTCGTTCGGCAAAGCAAAGGTCTTCGGAACATCGCTCGGCCACCACAACGAAACAATGAACAACGACGTCTGGCTCGGGATGTTCGCTCGCGGAGTCCTCTGGACCTGCGGCAAGCTCGACAAAAACGGCAAGCCGATGTCTAGCTACGAAGGCACAGGCATCAAGCCAATCGAGTTGCCGAAGCTCGAACCGATTCCCGAGAAGAAATCTGGCGGCAAGAAGAAGCCAAAGAAGAAACAGTAGAAACAAAATTTCTTTCAAGGGTGGCACAGGTTGCTCGCAACCTGTGTCGCGAAGCGACACGAGGCCTCTTCGTGTGCGGGCAATCAAAAAACGGTTGTGACTTCATCAAAGATTGAGGGCGAAGCATCTTGTGCCTGCGGCACCCAACCGCAAGCGGTTGGGCCACCCGGGATTCTTATCTGTAAACGCCAAACTTGCCGACTATGCATATTCAAGACGGTTATCTCAGCACCAGTGTCTGCCTCGCGACGGGAGCGATTTCGCTCGGCGCGGTCGCGTACAGCCTGCACCGGATGAAGGACTCGCTGGGCGAGCGAACCGTGCCACTGACGGGGATGATGGGGTCTTTAATCTTTGCCGGGCAGATGGTCAATTTCCCGATCGGTCTGCCGGTCTCAGGACACCTGATGGGTGGAGTTCTTGCCGCAGCGATTCTTGGCCCGTGGGCAGGTTGCGTTGCTGTAACGCTGGTGCTGGTTGCTCAGTGGGCGTTGTTTTCTGACGGCGGACTGCTCGCTTTGGGAGCCAACGTTCTGCACATGGCCGTGCTGGGTTCGATCGGCGGCTACGCAGTGATGACTACCGTCCGAAAATTACTCGGCGGAGGTTTTCGCGGGGCGGTCGCCGGTTCAGTCGTCGCGGCATGGCTGGCTGTGCTGGCAGCTTCCGCTGTGTTCTGTCTGGAGTTTCGACTTTCGTACGCCGCGAGCGATTTCGATTTCGGAAACATCTTCACGTTGATGGTCACGCTGCACGCGATGATCGGGGTCGGGGAAGCCATCATCACCGGTTTCGTTGTGAGCGTTATTTATCAGCAACGGAGCGACTTGATCGACTCAGCTCAGTCAACGCACGCAACCGTCGCGAATTCAGCAGGGCGATTCGCCGCCGCCGGATTGGTCTGTGCTCTGGCAGTTGCTGCGTTCGCTGCTCCGTTTGCTTCGGAGTTGCCAGACGGGCTCGATTCAGTCGCCGAGCGATTTCGGATTGCCTCGTCAGAAGAAAGTACCGCGGGACTCTTTGCGAACTACGACAAGATTCCGATCACTGGCTGGCAGAGTCTTTCCATTTCGGTGGCGGGGATTGGTGGATCGCTGGCAGTTTTCGCGGCGGCCGTGCTGATTGGTCGAGCAATTCCCATGAATACTCCGTTGATCGCCACCGAGGCTACCAGTGAGTGACTTCTGGGATCGCTACGGTCGGTCGGTTTCGATCTGCCACCGCATGCCGCCTGTTCTGAAGCTGGCATTGGCCACCAGCGTGATCGTCGCTGGAGTCGCGATTCCCGTTCGCTACTGGCCGGCTTACGGAGTCCTCGGGTGTCTGGTTTTCGCAGGGCACAGCATCGCTGGCATCCCGCTTGGATACTTGATCAAACGACTGCTGATTTTTCTGCCGTTTGTTGGATCGATGGCCATCTCTCTGCCGCTTTCACAGGGACTTGATCGCGGCTGGGATCTGATGCTGCAGATCATGTTTCGCGGTTGCCTCGCGTTTCTCGTCAGCCTGTGGCTGGTCAACGTGATGCCGTTCGAGCAGTTGCTGGTCACCCTTCGCAAGCTGCGAGTCCCCGCCGTTGTCGTCGCGATTCTCGCCTTCATGTATCGCTATGTTTTCGTCGTGTGGGACGAGCTGGACAAAATGAGAACCGCCCGAAAAGCAAGAAGCTTCTCGGGCGGCAGTTTGTGGTTTCGCTGGAAGACTCTTTCGCAAATGATCGGAATGCTGCTGATCCGGTCGCTTAATCGAGCCGAGCGAATTCATGGGGCGATGTGCTCACGCGGCTGGGACGGCGAAGTCCGCTGGCTCGACGATCAGGACTGACGCCAACGGACTTCGAATAATCGCAAGTTCGGGTCCCCTACCTTGCCCGAGCCTTGAATCGCCATTCATGAACTCCTCACCGGATTTGAATCGGGTTCTGATACGACCGTAGGCGTTTCGGGTGAACTCGAAGGCTTGAGCGATTCTCCTGGCCCCTCGATTTCTGGCAAAGAGATTTCAGGCTCGACGGCAACGTCTATACCGATAGCATCATCGACCGCTCTGTTTCGCGACACCGGCTGCGGTTCATCGATGACCGGCTTCCGAAATGACCGTGAATCCTCAATAGATCGCAGCGGCGTACCTGAATTCCGCGATGTTCGATTTTCTACTTCGAACACGTCCAAGTCAGCCTCAGCCTGTTCAAGACGAAGTTTTGCTTTTTGAATCTCCAACTGCTGCCGACGCACTTCGGCTGTCGCCACTGAGCCCGGTGCTTTCTTATGCGTTTCGATCATGAGTAAAAATTCAGACTCCGCCAGCGCCACGCTCTTTTCCAGGTAGCGGATATTTACGACGTGTGAATTCCGTTGTGCGGCTATCCAGCGATGCTTCTGCTCGAGCAGCTTTCGAGCCTGTTCCAGAGCCAGTTCCGCCAATCGCAACTCATACTCAAGGTCCTCTGCCTGATCTGAATCCTTCAACTTCGACAGTTGGCTCTCGATCCTGTCAACTTTCAAGCGTGAGACTTCGACCGCATGTTCGGCGACAATCAATTCCTGCAGGTAGGTCGCTCCTCGAATCCGTGTCGGCCCGGTTAGGCTAATCCCTTGTCCCGGCGTTTCAGGAGATGTCCGCTGAATAGTTAAAAAGAGTGACGGTTTCCCCTGCAGGAGATAGTCTCCTGCTGTCATTTTTCAGAAATCTGAAACGGAGAAACCGTCATGTCTGTAGCGTACTCTGCGGCGTCAAGGGAAACGACAGGTCGTTCTGGT
>JBLFXD010000479.1:0-6008 GCA_047611045.1 Planctomycetaceae bacterium
CCTTCCCCAGCTCATGGAAGCCGTTGAAAGACTCGTCCTTGACAAGCAGAAACAGTCCCGTTGAGATCAATCACTCAAACCATAACCGTCACTCAATCTTCAACTAAACATCGGACATCATCCGATCGACCGGCTGGTCCACCACAGCGTGATCATCGAAATGAACGTCCCCAGCTACCGAGTGGAAACGGCGAAGAACGCCAAAACGAAGCCTTCACCGTAGCCGAGTTTACAAAACCAGACCGGAATTCTAATTGTCGCTAAACCGCACGACTAATTGTCGCCGAACAAGGTGAAACCGTCACGTCTGTAGCGTGCAAGTTGGGATCAGATAAGACGACACCTCAGCATCTGGTCAGGGATCAGGTGCAGGCTGCATCTCGTTAGCCTCAGGGTAGCCCAGACAATCCAGAACGGTTGTCTGGGTGCGTCAGAACAAGAGGTCTGTCGTCACGGCCACGGAAGTTCGCACTATTTGCCTCTTGTGGCATGGCCACTCAGACAACTCGCAACGAGTTGTTTGAGCCACCCGCGAGTTGTCCTTCCGTTTGTCTCCGCCTTCAGGCGGGCTTTATATATACCCAATAGGCTATATGTTATCTGCATGAAACCTGCTGGACCACCCGTCGACGTCTTCACCGCGATTGCAGACCCGACACGCAGAGCCCTGTTGCTCCGACTGGCTCATGAGGGTGAGCGGAACGTCTCCGAGTTGCTGGAACCGTTTTCAATCAGCCAGCCGGCCGTCTCGAAGCACCTGCGAATTCTCCGCGAGGCAGGTCTCGTGCGCAGCCGGAGAGTCGGTCGCGAGAAGCTCTACGAGGTCGAAGCCAGTCGGTTGCGGGACGTCTTCGACTGGGTGTCGCACTTTGAAAAATACTGGGACGAAAAGCTGGATGCTCTGGGCGAGTTCCTCGACCGGAAAAACGCCGATCCGAAAAGCTGAGGGAAGGAATCAAAAGTATGGTGGCTCCCAAGCCGATCGTCATTCGCAAAGAACGTTTCTATCCGCATTCACCTGAAGATGTCTGGGCGGCCATCACCGATCCGTACGCCATTGCGGAGTGGATGGAGCCTAACGATCACCAGCCAGTCGTCGGGCACAAGTTTCAGTTTCGCTGCGACCCCGGCATGTGCGGGGCGGGGATCACGGAATGCGAAGTGCTGGAGGCAGAGCCGCAGCGGCGACTCGTGTGGAGCTGGGTCAGCGTCTCGAAAGACGAGACACGTCAGCGTCCCCTGCCGATGACGATCGCGTGGACGTTGACTCCTCAGGACGACGGGACGTTGCTGACGCTCGAGCACAGCGGGGCTGAGAACACTGACTGGCTGACTCGAAATATGATGCGCGTCGGCTGGGGCTACATAATGATGAAGATGATCAGTCGCGTGCTCACTCACTGCGACGCCGGCGAGTTTCGTCCCGGTGCCATCCCCTTGAAGAAGCGTTACTACACCTGCAAAACCATACCGGACAACTATGTTCGCTAAGTACGAAACCGGAGACCGACATGAAAGCAATCGACTTTGCAAAGGCCACAGGTATCGGCGTTGCGTTGCTGGCTCTCAACCTGCTGATCGCCACATTAGTCATCATTGCGTACGCCGTTTTCATTGAACCGGGGCACCCCGACGAGTTCTATCACGATGCCGCCATGCGCATCGCTCCGTGGTGCTCACACATCATCGGGACGGCCCTGTTTCTGGGCGCTGTTTACCTTTTCACCCGGCGAAATCCGGCACGCAACGGCTTCGTGTTCGCGACTGTCGTTGCGCTGCTGTACGCCATCATCGACGCCGCCATGGTGGGCTTCGCCTGCCTCGCTGACCTCGAGTTTGGACTGTCCATGCTGGCTAAGCTCGCGGCCATACTTGCCGGTTCGTACCTGGCGATTCGTCGTACCAGACCGGCGACGGCGTCTTCAGAGCCTTGAGGATGACGGTCAATCGAAAAACTTCATGACCCGTCCGAGACAGCCAGAACCCGGTTCTTTGCCGGGAAGCTGACGGGGTTGGAGTAGTGATTGACCTTCCGGACTTCCTGCAGGGTGGTCGGCCATTTGGCCGGGTCGCGTAGCGGCAAGACGCCTCATCGTGTGTGTGCGATCGTGAATTCAACGTCCAGATTCTTCGCAAGCTGAGGGTGGGGCATCCTGTGTCTTCGGCACCCAACCACAAGTTGTCTGGCTACCCAGCGTTCTGACTCCTGCGGGCCGTCGCCAAAGCACGCGGTGAGTCGTGAGGCGATCAGCCACCTCCGAAATCAGCCACGCCGTGGTACGATGTGCGTTGCCCGCCCGGTGGAGTGCCACTGATCTTCAAACGCTGATTTCGTCAAAGCAAAACCATGTATCATGTCTCGGCTTCGAAGCTGTTTACGCTGCTGGTGATCGCCGGGCTCTTTCTGGGGCGGGGAGCGTCGCTGGCGGTTGCTGAGCCGGAGATTCCGGAAACCGTCGAAACGAGCGGCGTACGATTCCTGACTCCAGAGACGCTGACTCGAATTGACACCGGCTTGAAGTGGCTATCGGTCCGCCAGAATGAGGACGGAGCCTTCGGAGTTCGGCGAGGATACGGCCGTAACGTGGCGGTTGTGTCTCTGGCGGGGATGGCCTGGCTTTCGTCCGGCAGCAGTCCGGGACGGGGTCCGTACGGAGTCAACATTCAACGGGCGGCTGATTTCGTTCTCGACTCGTGCCGATCGAGCGGGTTTATCAACGTGCCCGAAGGTCAGTCTCACGGTCCGATGTACGGACACGGATTCGCGACGCTGTACCTGGCCGAGGTTTATGGAATGTCTCCTCGCAAGGATATCCGTGAGAAACTCGAGAAAGCCGTGCGGCTCATTATTTCCTGCCAGAATAAAGAAGGCGGCTGGCGCTACGAAAACGAACCGAACGAAGCCGACGTCTCGGTCACGGTCTGTCAGATCATGGCGCTGCGTGCTGCTCGTAACTGCGGGCTGTTTGTGCCGAAGGACGTCGTCGATCGCTGCATCGACTACGCGAAACAATGCCAGAACGACGACGGCGGATTTCGCTATCAGCTCGTTCGGCGAAGCAGCAGCCAGTTCGCGCGTTCGGCGGCGGGCCTCGTCGCGTTGTACAGCGCCGGAGTTTACGACGGCCCGGAAATCGGTCGAGCGCTCGCCTACCTGGAACGGCATCGCCCCGGCGGGATGATCGACCCGCATTACTACTACGGGCACTACTACGCCGTGCAGGCTCAGTACCAGGCAGGCGGCGATCACTGGAACCGATGGTTTCCTCGCATCCGTGATCAGCTGCTCGACGACCAGCAGAGAGACGGAAGCTGGTCGGATCTGACTTTCTCGAATGAGTACGCGACGGCCATGTCGTGCATCATCCTGCAGATTCCGAACAACCATCTGCCGATCTTCAAGCGGTGACACGCTCTGCAGAGTGGCTCACTCGTAAGTCAGCATCAAGTCGCCGGTTTCAACCTGACTGCCAGTCTTGACGAGGACCGAAGCGACGACTCCGTCGGCGTCGGCACTGACAGTGGTTTCCATTTTCATGGCTTCCAGCGTGAAGAGCTTCTGGCCTTTTGAGACCTTGGAACCTTGCTCGATCGCGACGGTGACGACCATGCCGGGCATCTGGGCTCCGACATGTTTGGGGTCATTCGTGTCAGCTTTCGGGTTCGCTGCAACGTCGGGTTCGTGGGAGTTGTCCATCACCAGTACGTCTCGCGGTTGACCGTTCAACTCGAAGAAGACCGACCGACGACCGTCCGTGTGCGGAATGCCCGTCGTCAAGTATCGGACGATGAGCGTTTTTCCCTTTTCAATATTGATGGCGATTTCTTCGCCGGCTTCGAGACCGTAGAAGAAGACCGGCGTTGGAAGCGTGCTTGTGTCGGCGAACTCAAGCTGGTGCTTCGCGAAGTCTTCGAAGACACGCGGGTAAAGAACCGAGGTGACAACTTCGCGAGACGTTGGTGCTCGACCGAGCAGCGCTTCGAGACTCTCGGCTTCGGCATCGAAGTCAGCATCGGGAAGCGTTTCGCCGGGGCGACCTTCGAAGGATTCAGCGTCTTTCAGGATTCGCTTCTTGACTGGCTCCGGAAAGCCGCCGGGCGGTTGTCCCATCGCTCCGCCGATCAGATCGATGACTGATGCCGGGTAGGAGAATTCACGCTCGCCGTTCAGCACGTCATCCGCCGAAATATCATTAGCAACCATAAACAACGCCATGTCGCCGACGGCTTTCGACGTCGGGGTGACCTTAACGATGTCGCCGAAGAGCCGGTTGACGTCGGCGTAGATTCGGCAGACGTCTCGCCACTGATCGGAAAGTCCCAGAGCTCTCGCCTGTTGATACAGGTTCGTGTACTGACCGCCGGGCATTTCATGATTGAAGAGGTCGGCTGTTCCCGGCAGGCCGATGCTTTCAAACGGCTTGTAGAATTCCCGGACCGCCATCCAGTAATCAGCGATCGAGTCGATGTGTTCGGAGTTGAGCCCTGTCGCTCGGTCAGTGAATCGCAACGACTCGCTGAGCGTGTTCAGGTTCACCTGCGACGTGCCGCCGGACAGCGGAGCCATCGCAGCGTCGGCGATGTCGAGTCCGACGTCTGCTCCGTTGAGAATCGATGCAATCTGAGTTCCGGCTGTCTCGTGCGTGTGAAAGTGGATCGGGATGCCGATTTCTTCTCGCAGCGCTTTGACGAGCTGCGTCGCCGCAGCGGGTTTGCACAATCCAGCCATATCTTTGATGGCCAGAATGTGAGCACCCATCTTCTCCAGCTGCTTCGCCAGATCGACGTAATACTTCAACGAATACTTGTTGCGGTTTGGATTGGTCAGGTCGCCCGTGTAGCAGATCGACGCTTCGCAGATCGCGTCCGTTTCCAGGACGGCGTCCATCGCCACCTGCATGTTCGGCACCCAGTTGAGCGCATCGAAAATCCGGAAGACGTCCATCCCGGCATCAGCGGCTTCTTTGGTAAACGCTCGCACGACGTTGTCCGGGTAGTTCGTATAGCCGACGGCGTTCGAGGCTCGCAGCAGCATCTGGAAAAGGATGTTCGGACACTTTTCTCGCATGCGAGTGAGTCGGTCCCACGGACACTCTTTGAGGAACCGCATCGTCGTATCGAAGGTCGCCCCGCCCCACATTTCGAGTGAGAAGAACTCCGGCGCGAGTCGCGAGTACGCCTCGGCGATGTTCAACAAATCGTCGGTTCGAACCCGCGTCGCCAGCAACGATTGGTGAGCATCTCGAAACGTCGTGTCGGTGATCAGCAAAGACTTCTGCTCACGGACCCACTGGCCGAACTTGACCGGCCCGAGTTCCTTCAACCGATCGCGAGTTCCTTTTGGCAGCGGCGAGGTCGGATCAAATGCGGGCACCGGTGCGGGTGTGCGGCGTGTCGGTTTCTCGCGACCAGCGACGGTCTCGTTTCCGTTGACGATGACCTTGCCAACATAGCTGAGCAGCTTTTGAGCCCGGTTCTTCCGATGAGGGATGTTGACCAGTTCGGGATGCTCATCGATGAATCGAGTTGTGCAGAGTCCGTCGATAAAGGTTGGATGACGTAGCAATTTCTGAATGAACGGGATGTTCGTTTTGACGCCTCGAATCCGAAACTCGGCCAGCACGCGGTCCATTCGCTTGATGACCTGCCCAAACCGGCGTTCGCGAGCGGTCACCTTCACCAGCATTGAATCGTAAAACGGATAAACCGCCGCGCCGGAGAAGGCCGAACCTGCGTCCAGCCGAACGCCCATTCCGCTGCCCGATCGATAGTGGGTGATCCGTCCGTAATCCGGAGTGAAACCGTTCGACGGATCTTCGGTCGTGACCCGGCACTGCATCGCGAACCCGGACGTCGAGATGGCCTCCTGGTTCGGCAGATCGATCTCTGGATCGTCGAGCGACATTCCGCCCGCGATCAGAATCTGAGTCTTCACAATGTCGATGCCGGTGACCTCTTCGGTCACGGTGTGTTCGACCTGAATTCGCGGATTGACCTCGATGAAGAAA
>JBLFXD010000480.1:0-6008 GCA_047611045.1 Planctomycetaceae bacterium
GCAACTACGACCAGGCCATTGCCGACTACACCGCCGCCAAGCGCCTGGACCCTGCCGTCGCGCAGGCTTATTACCGACGAGCCCTCCAGCGGCGTCAACAAGGTAACGAAGCCGGTTTTAAATCCGACTTCGAAACCGCGAGACAACTCGACCCGCAAATCGGCCAGTAGCGATGAGTCATCGAAGGAACGCCGACCGAAGCAACCGATGACGCACCACGCGAGGCTACGAATCAAAGCGGCGCGAACGACTTTCGTTCTCGCCGCTTTTTCTAATGGGTCATCGCAAGACTCTCAGCTACCTCTTCCCTATTCGTGATCCGGCGCGGGTTCGAAGCTGTCGATCAGTTCCTGCGGGATGCGGCGAGGCACTCCGTGTTTGCGACCGATGTAGGCCCAGTTGGTTTCCGCTCTGGCCAGCAAGGTGTCATCGTCGGGGCGTCGGATCAGGTACTTCCTGAGGGAAGTGACTTTCTGAAATCCGGTGACCCAGGTTTCGACGACGATCGACTGACCGACGTAGCTCGGTGCGAGATACTCGATCGAGTGTGACCTCACGACAAACGCGGAACCTTCTTCAACGTACCGCTCAGGAGACCAGCCCTGCTCGGTGGAATGTGCGACGGCCGCAGATTGCATCCACCTGAGATATTCCAGATTGTTGACGTGCCCCTGCCCGTCAATTTCTTCCTCGCGAACAGTGTGCTCCCAGAAAAACACGGCCGGCATAAGCGTCTCCGATTGATAGTTCTCGTACGACGCCGCAGAAGATAACCGCCGGCCGGCTCGATGGCACTTCGCCTTCAGGTCAGTATTCGATCCGGGATGCAGATTCCGATCTGAAGACGCGGCGTGCGTCGTTGTCTATCATTCACCGATCGTTGCTCCCACAGGCTCAACATTCAGTCGCGAAACGAATTCTCATGACTCAGCAAACTGAAGCATCATCCGCCGATTCTCTAATCGTGAACGTCGATCTGGCGGAACGAAGCTACGACATTCAGATTTGCAGCGACCAGTTGACGGCCGTCGGCACCTCGGTTGCCGGGTGGCTCGATCAACGGCTCGGCGCGAGTTCGACTCAGCAGTCGGCGCTGGTCGTGACGGATCGGAATGTTGTCGCTCATGCGAACGTTGTGCGAAGCAGTCTTGAGGCGGCCGGATTTCGAGTAGAGTTGGCGGAACTGGAGCCCGGCGAAAAAACTAAATCGCTGGCGGTGATCTCTGGTTTGTACGAGCGAATGGTTGAAATGAAAGCCGACCGGCGTACGGTCGTTGTCGCTGTCGGAGGGGGAGTAATCGGCGACGCGTCCGGGTTTCTGGCCGCTACGTACAACCGCGGTGTTCCATTCGTGCAGGTTCCGACGACGTTGCTGGCGGATGTCGACAGTTCGGTTGGTGGGAAAGTCGGCGTCAATCTGGCGGCGGCGAAAAATCTGATCGGCTCGTTCTATCAGCCGCTCGGCGTGTTCATCGACACGGCGGTGCTCTCGACACTGCCGGATCGCGACTACCGCAGCGGGCTGGCTGAAGTTGTTAAGTACGGAGTGATTCTTGACGCTGACTTCTTCGCGTACCTCGAGCGGAATGTCGACGGGATCAATGACCGGGAGCCGTCCATCCTGCGGCACATCATCGCTCGCAGCTGCGAGTTGAAGGCGCAGGTCGTCAAAGAGGACGAGTACGAGCGAACCGGCTTGCGGGCCGTTCTTAACTATGGCCACACTTACGCTCACGCCTTTGAAGCCTTGGCCGGATACGGCGAGTTAATGCACGGCGAGGCAGTTTCGATCGGGATGTTGTACGCCAGTCGGCTCGCGGAGAAACGCGGGTTGATCGACGCTGCCATGACCGCTCGGCAGCGAACGTTGCTGGAGCAGATTCAGGTTGTGACGGCTCTGCCTGATCCGGCAGCATTCTCGACGGACGATATTCTGTCGAAGATGCGGCTCGACAAGAAAACCGTCGGTGGGGAGTTGCGATTCATTCTGCCGACAAAAATGGGGCACGTCACAACGTTTACGGACGTCCCCGAGTCGGACGTGACGGCGGTTGTGGACGAATTCGCCGCCGGACGGCCAGAGTAGGGCATGTCAAGCGCAGCGTCGGCGTGCCATTTTGGAGGTACGCCACACGCGATGGCACGCCGGCGCTGCGCTTGATATGCCCTACGGTTCTTGCCCCGTATTTTCAGTTTGCCGGGCGTACTTTGCGCGTCTCAGGGGCAGTTCGTCGGTTCGGGTTCCAGATTATCCGACTGGCGGACCTGCATTACTGATATGTGCGAGTCTTTGCTTGACGGAGTGCTTAGTTTGCGTGCAGAATGTGACCACTTCGCGGACATCCATGTGCTCACGAAAGCCTTCCGGCCCTGATGTAGAGTCTGGATTTCGATTGGGTTCGGCCGCAACTCGTTATTTAGAAATAGTTTAGGCTGTGGAATGACTTCCGCGTCCAGTTCTGGTCCAGCAGACTCGATCGCCGGCATGATCGGCAGCAGTCCGGCCATGCGCGAAGTATTCGAGCTGTCGCGACTGGTTGCTCCGGCGTCGACGACCGTGCTGCTGACAGGCGAAACCGGCACCGGGAAAGAACTGGTGGCTCGGGCTGTTCATGAATTGAGCCCTCGCGCGTCCGGCCCTTTTGTTCGAGTGAACTGTGGGGCGCTCAGCGAAAGTCTGCTGGAAAGCGAGCTGTTCGGACACGTAAAGGGTGCTTTCACGAGTGCCAACGAAAATCGCACCGGGCGATTTGAAGCGGCTCACGGTGGCACGATCTTTCTCGACGAGATCAATTCGGTCAGCTACACGCTGCAGGTCAAGCTGCTGCGAGTTTTGCAGGAGCAGGAGTTCGAACGCGTCGGCGACACGAAAACGATCCGCGTTGATTGCCGAATCGTGGCGGCCACGAATCGCGATTTACTCGACGAAATCGAAGCCGGGCGGTTTCGCGAAGACCTCTATTACCGCTTGAACGTCGTGCCAATTTATCTGCCGCCGCTGCGAGAGCGGCCTGACGATATTCCGGCACTGATCGAACACTTCGTCAGGATTTATGCCGAGATGAATCGGCGGCCGATTCCGACGATCGCTAAGGAAACGACCGAGGCGTTGAAGTCGTATTCATGGCCGGGGAACGTCCGGGAGCTTCAGAATTACGCCGAGCGAGCTTTGGTGCTGCTTCAGAACGGCGAGTTCACACCGGATCTGCTGCCGCCGCATGTTCGCGGGTTGGCTCCGGTTCGGATCGGCAGGCACCGTACTGGCGGGGCCGAGAAGACAGCAGAAGAACTGGTCACCCTGGGGCTCACCGAGTACGCTGACGAGTCGAAACCTTTCGAGAAAGTCATGGGACTGGTTGAGCGGCAGCTGCTGACTCAGATGTTGCGACAGTGCCAGGGAGTGCAGATCAAGGCGGCTGAACGGCTCGGCATCAACCGCAACACGCTGCACAAAAAAGTGACGGAGTACGGTCTGGATTCCGAAAGCCGGTAAGGACCGAACTCGAACCTAAGTATCGTGTTTCTTTGTAGCTACCGTCGCCAGACGGTGGATCGGTCCACGCTCTGGCGAGCGTAGCTACGACAGTTTTTCACGAACGGCGCTAAGCCAGTACGTTGGTACCACGAAGGCAGTAACCTCGGAGAAACCGTTGATGTGGATGGAGAAGGTCAGTGTTTTCTGTTTTCTCGCCAGTTACGTGGTCGCTACGGCGTTCGCGTTTCTGAGATTTCGAGGACAGAGCCGGCTGAACCACTCGCTGACTGTTGGCGCGTCTGTTGCCGGCCTGTTCGCTCACACTGTTTATCTGCTTGAACGCAGCCGAAACGCTGATCTGCCTCCGCTGATGGCTTCGTCGCATGACTGGCTGCTGGTGCTCGCCTGGGTCGCCGTGCTGATCTATTTGTTTCTGACGATGCTCGATTGGGAGTTGCCGCTCGGGGCGTTCGTGCTGCCCGTCGTGCTGGTTCTGGTGAGCGCTTCGCGGTTCGTCAGTCTGGAACCGAACGAGCTGGTCAGTGCTCAGGAGCTGTCCGCGCAGGCGGCTCGTGGCTGGGTGATGCTGCACGTTTCAATGTTGATCTTCGGAATTGTCGGCGTGATTGGCGGACTGATTCTCGCAACGATGTACCTGATTCAGCATCGCCGGCTGAAACACAAGCAGGGAATGCAACCCGGTGTTTCACTGCCGAGCCTCGCTCGACTGGCACGTTGGAACTGGTGGGCGGTTGTTGTGTCCGTGCCAACGCTGACGCTGGGGCTGGCGGCGGGAGTCCTGCTTGGGGTCGTCGCCAAACGATCGGCGACTCAGCTTTCC
The DNA here is from genome assembly GCA_047611045.1 of Planctomycetaceae bacterium. Classification (GTDB taxonomy): domain Bacteria; phylum Planctomycetota; class Planctomycetia; order Planctomycetales; family Planctomycetaceae; genus JABMPE01. The sequence continues at coordinate 4,317 of JBLFXD010000480.1, forward strand.
TTCAGCGATCCGCTGGTGATTGGCTCGGGGATTGGCTGGCTCGTCATGCTCGGTCTGTTTTGCTGGCTTGTCTCGACAAAACGTGCGGCCGCGAAACAGGTCGCACTTCTGACCGTTTGGGCCTGCGGATTTCTGCTGCTGACGATTGTCGGCCTTCAGGTCCTGACCGGCAGCGGCCATAAGCTGCTCGCGGGATAGCGGTCGGTCGAAAACGAACTCCAGGACGGAGGCGACGAGAGCCAGGATGAGCTGCCATTCTCACGGGCACAGTCACGGCGGGCACAGTCACGGCGGGCACGGTCACGGCGGGCACGGCGGGCACGGCCACGCCGGGCATTCGCACTCGGCTGCGAATCGTAAGCGTCTACTGCTGACGCTGATTCTGACTGCCGGTTATATGGTGGCGGAGATTGTCGGCGGGTTGATCAGCAACTCGTTGGCGTTGCTCGCTGACGCCGGGCACATGTTTTCGGACGTGGCATCGCTGGCGTTGAGCGTTTTTGCGATCTGGATTGCTGACAGGCCAGCGGGCTCGCAGCGGACGTTCGGTTACTACCGGGCTGAGATTCTTGCGGCGCTGGTGAACGGCGCGACGCTGGTTGCGGTTTCGTTTTTCATCTTGTATGAAGCTTGGCATCGATTCAGCGATCCGCCGGAAGTTCAGGGCGGGCTGATGATGTGGATCGCGGTCGGTGGTCTGATCGTCAATCTGTTTGGTCTGGCGGTTTTGCACGGAGGCAAAGATGACAGCTTGAATGTCCGCGGCGCGTGGCTGCACGTCATGTCGGACACGCTGGGAAGTGTGGCGGCCATCGTCGCGGGGCTGTTGATCCAGAACTTCGGCTGGTACATCGCCGACCCGATTATTTCGGCGGTGATTTCCTTGCTGGTAATCGTCTCGGCGTGGCGGCTGCTTTCAGATTCTGTCTGGGTGCTGATGCAGGCAGCTCCGGCGAACGTCGACGTCCCCGAGCTGAAGGCAGCATTGATCGAAACTGCCGGAGTGATCGACGTTCACGATCTCCACGTCTGGACGATCACCAGCGGCATGGACTCAGTGTCGTGCCACATCGTTTCCGACGGTTCGCTGTCTTATGACAAAGTGCTGCAGAGTGTGCGTGACGTCGTGATCGAGCGATTCTCGATTGACCATGTCACGATCCAGATCGAGCCGGAGGGATTCGAGGAGCCGGACACTCCTGTGTAACGAAGCTCGTTCGCAGCTACTGGCAGGCTTCAGGGTGGGCACTGCCCACCAGCTGATCCTGAATCTGGTGGGCGGTGCCCACCCTACAGTTCGGCGCGTGACGACCGTACCGGTTACGCCGATGAGTGCCGTTACGCTCGCTGGAATCCTTACAGGCGGCGCCGTCGTTGACGTCTGCGTTTCCCGTTGCGGCGGCGGTCTGGTTGTAACGGGCTGCCGTGAAATCGTCGGGCCTGGGCAGGGGAGTGGACTAAGTTTGCCGCGTAGCCGGGCGGTGCCTGCGCGCTCGATGACCGCGATTCGTTGTTGGTTGTCGGCGAGCTTTGGTCCGTTCGCAAAGGTCTAAGACAGCGTAAGGCTCCAGGGGCGCGGTTTGATGTCTGAAACGTTGACGTCACATACACAGTGGATTCAGCATGCGATCGCTGCGGCGAAAGCGGGCAATCCGTCTGTTGCGAAGATTCAGCTGCAGAAGGCGGCCGAAG
>JBLFXD010000481.1:0-5995 GCA_047611045.1 Planctomycetaceae bacterium
AATGGTCAGGCTGTGCATGATTTCAGTCGGGAGTTCGGATGGCAAGGAAGGGCAGGTTGAAGTTGGCCGCAGATGGGCACAGATAACCGCAGATTGGTTGGGGTTTCTGCTGTTATCTGTGTCTATTTGCGGCTAAACACTTTTCCGCGTTCGCCACGAGGCGTGTTGATGGTCTTCGAGGGTGGTTAATGACGGCGGGATCCCGAGCGGGTAGATTACGGACATGCCGTGTTTTGATGAGTGGTGGTGGTCGTGGGCGTTGCGAGGTGTTCTGGTGTTCTGGTGTTCTGGTTCTCTGGTTCTCTGGTTCTCTGGTTGCAGGCTATTGGGGCGGGGATTATTTGTCTGATCGTGAATCATCGAGTCGGCGGGATTTTCTGGCGGGGAAAGCTTTGCGCTCGGAGGTGGAGGGGGCTTCTCGGGCGGCGGGGGATGCTTTGCTCGGGGGGATGGGCGAGCAGCAGGCAGGGCAGGGGGCTCAGCCGGAAGGTGGGGAGACGTTGAGGCTCGAGACTCGCGCGATGGCGTGCGCGTTTTCGATCATTATGAATCCGGGTGAGCATCAGCGGATGTGGGTGGCGTCGGATGCTCTGGAATCAGTGCATCGGCTTGAGCAGCAGATGACCGTCTATCGGGAAGACAGCGAGCTTTCGCGGATCAACCGGTCGGCACCCGATGGGCCGGTGAGTGTTGAGGCCGGGCTGTTTGGTTTGCTGCTGAAATGTCGTGAGCTGGCTGCCGCTACCGAGGGATCGTTCGATCCGACGTCGGGGCCGTTGATCGCGCTGTGGCGACGGTGTCGTGATGCCGGGCGGATCCCGACTCAGGAAGAAGTCGATGAATGCAGGCTCGTGACGGGGGTCGAGCATGTTTTGCTGGATGAGGAAGCGTCGACGGTTTCTTTCGACCGAGCGGGGGTCGAGCTGAACCTTGGTGGAATCGGCAAAGGCTACGCGCTGGACTGCTGTGTTGAGCAGCTCTTGACGCAACGGTTTGACGGGTTTGTCATGCACGGCGGGCAGAGCAGTCTGCTGGCTCGGGGAGATCACAATCAGCAGGGCGGCTGGCCGGTCGGGATTGGGAACCCTTTGTTTACGGACAAGCGGCTGGGGACGATCCTGCTGAGGGATCAGGCGATGTCGACCAGCGGCTCGAACATTCAGTATTTCAGGCACGAAGGGCGACGGTACGGGCACATTCTTGATCCTCGAACAGGCTGGCCGGTCGAAGGGACTCTGTCTGTCACGGTGGTGGCTCCTTCGGCCGCAATGGCCGATGCGCTTTCTACGGCGTTTTTTGTCGGCGGGGTCGAAATTGCTCGGCGGTGTTGTGATAATCTTCCGCACGTTGGTGCCGTTCTGATCCCCAGACCAGAGCGTGGCCGACGCGTTCGCCCGGTTGTGATTGGCATCCCCGATGACCAGCTCTTCTGGGATCTCGAACAGGTTGAGCTGTCCTCAGAGCTGTAAAGAATTGTCTGAGCGGCTTGCAGAATTGGGGTTGTCCCGCCAAATTTGCTGCAGGCACGATTGCTTCAGCGTTGTGGTTCGTCCCTCCCTTTCGCCGATCATGTGGATGCTGATGTGTCCGCCCCTCCAGGCGAGATTAGAATTCATCCGATTCATACCGATATTTGCCGAGTTAAATTCGTGAAAGATCCGTATCGCCTCGCCCTTCCAGCTTTGGTTCTCGTCGTCGTACTACGTATGGCGATCGGGTGGCAGTTGCTGTACGAGGGCCTGTGGAAGATTGACACGCTCAGTAGTCCGAAGCCGTGGTCGGCGGTGGGCTATCTGAAGAATTCTCAAGGACCGCTGCGAGGCGTGTTCCGAGATATGACTGGCGACCCGGACGATCTCGGCTGGCTGGACTACGACACGACTTCCGCGAAGTGGGACGACTGGCTGCAGCGATTTTCGTCGCATTACCAGCTCGACGATAAGCAGAAAGGTTCGTTGCATCGCATCGTCAATGGCTCGTACTCGACGATCAAAGTGAACGGGAAGCCGCGTCAGGTCTACGTCGAGGCGCTTAACCAGTTGCCAAACGGGATCACCGATCTGAAGGCAGCGAGCCGAGTCTCCGACCGCGTCGTCTGGTTCGACGCAAAGGCGAAGCGGATTTACGTCGACGCCGTCGAGCATCTGAAACCGAACGAGCTGGCGAAGCTGAAGGCTGTCGTCAAAACCGAAGAAGACAAGCAGAGTGAAATCGAGAAGACTTATCTGAAGGCTGTTCAGAAAGTGTTCGAACGGCAGAAAAAGGGCATGGGTATCAAAGAGAAGTTGCTGGGAGCTTTGAAGGGTGACCCAGGGTTGGTCGGTAATGACGACTGGCAGCGAGTCGGCAAACTTCAGGAATACAAGGAACGGCTCGTTCGTTACGAGAATGCTCGAGCGAAAGCTGATCAGGATTTCGAGTGGGATCACCTCGACCATGTCTGGGGAGAAGTTCAGACGTTGCGTACCGAACTCTCTGGACCGATCAAGGCATTGGATACGGAGCTGCGAGAGAAAGCTCAGTCGATCCTCACGCTGAATCAGTTGTCGACGGGGCCTGTGCCCGGAGTCTGGACGAAGCTCGAGTTCGCCGATCAGTCGACGATTATCGGTCTGACCGTGTTCGGCATCATGCTGCTGCTGGGGCTGGGAACGCGAATCGCTGCGTTGGGCGGAGCCGTCATGTTGTTCAACTTTTACATGGCGATGCCGCCGTGGCCCGGGGTTCCCGCCGCGCCGGGACCTGAGCACAGCTATGTGATTAACAAGAATCTCATCGAGGTGATCGCACTGCTCGGCATCGCGGCCATGCCGACCGGATCATGGTTCGGTGTCGATGCTCTTCTTGCTCGCCTTTGCGGCGGCTGCTGTAAACGTAAGTCGGAAACGGTTGAGTTGACTGAGAAGGTAGCCGTTGCGGCAACTCCAGAATCCACAACTGAAAATGCAGACGAGACAGGCGACTCGTCGTCTGAATCGGATGGTTAGATAATCTCAATTATGTGTGCCACTGGCTTTGCCAGTGCTTGAGTTGCCGTTTCCGACTCAATAATTCACTGGCAGAGCCAGTGGCACACGGGCAAAACAATTCCAAACCTGTCAATTACAAGACTCACCAACAATCTCCGCAAAACCAGACTGAACGCGGCGAGTTTCGCACGCAATACTCAGTTCAAGGAGCATCAAAATGCTGCTGACGCCCGAACAGGAAAAGATCGGTAAGGACAACTTCAATGAATCCATTGGAGTCTCGCGACGAGAGTTCATGAAAGGTGCCGCTGCTGCCGGCACTGGCCTCGGGGCGTTCTACTTTGGCTATGAGAAGCTGAAAGGCGATCCGGTTCGAGTTGCCTTTATCGGGACGGGCGACGAAGGCAACGTCCTGATCAACGAACACCCGACCGATTACATGAAGATCGTCGCGATCGCCGATCTCCGACCGGCAAACCGCGAGCGGACTTTCACCGGCAGTCACCCGGTTGCTCGACGTGGTCTGAACAAGGTGCTGGGGCAGGCGACGGCGTCTGAAATCAAGACTTACACCAATCACCGCGACTTGCTGAAAGACAAAGAAGCGCTCGGTCTGGAGGCGGTCGTCATTGCCGTGCCGCTGAATCAGCACGCACCGATTGCCGTCGAGTGTCTGAAAGCCGGGCTGCACGTTCTGTGCGAGAAGCTGATGGCCCAGAACGTGACCGACTGCAAAGAGATGATCAACACCGCCGACGACAACGATTTGAAACTGGCGGTCGGGCATCAGCGTCACTACAGCGTGCTGTACGACAACGCCGCTCATATGGCGAAGATGGGACTGCTCGGCGATATCAAGTTCATCCGCGCTCAATGGCACCGTAACAACAGCTTCCCCAACAGCGACGCCTGGCAGAAATGGGACGGTGCTAAGAAGGAAGACAAGGAACTGTTGCTGAAGCTTGAGCAGTCGGGCGAGCTGAAAGAATACGGTTACGAGACCGCTCGCAAGTTGATCGACTGGCGTCTGTACAACTCGACCGGCGGCGGTCTGATGGCAGAACTCGGCAGCCACCAGATGGATGCTGCCAGTATCTTCCTCGGCAAGGTTCACCCATTGGCGGTTCAGGGCTACGGCGGCAAGAACTTCTTCGGGATGGACGGCGTCGGCCCTGAGTCGGCGTGGGAAGACGATCGCGATATCGACGATCAGATTTTCACGACGTTCGAATTCCCTGGCAAGACGCACCCGACTCACCCGCTGAACATCGACGCGAAGGAAGCCGATCCTAAGACGCCGTCACACGAGCGTGACGTCGCCGTTGTGACGTACTCATCGATGAATACGAACCGGTGGGAACCGTACGGTGAAGCAGTCTTCGGAAGCCGCGGCACGGTCGTCATGAAGACCGAGAAGGAAGCTTTGCTTTACAAAGAAGCCAGCAAGGACAGCCCCGGCGGCGTCGAGCAGCGTTGCTGGGTTGTCAGTAGCAAAGGCGGCGGGCCGGTTCTGGACAGCTACGAAACGGCCGCTCCATCCGCAGCCGCCAACACGGCTCAGCAGGGCATGGGGCCGTCGATCAGCCGAGGCTACCGCGAAGAAATGGAACACTGGTGCTACTGCATTCGCACTGGCAAGAACGAACTTCGCTGCAACGGTACGGTTGCCATGGCGGATGCCATCATGGCTCTGACCGGCAATCTGGCGATGAAGCATAAAAAGCGAATCGAATTCAAACCGGAATGGTTTGATCCGAAGAGCAAGGCCGCTCCGGAAACGGATCCGGAAGTTGTTGGTTGAGATTGACTTTGCGACTTTGCGACTTTGCGACTTTGCGACTTTGCGTGAGTAAAGTCAGTTGCATGGCGCTTCCGACAGTTGAGTTGTCAAACACGAATTCCGCATCCCGTCTGCTTTTTGCGGGCGGGGCGCTTTTGTGGTGAGATCATGGGACGCTGGCCTGATAGTTCACGGTCGACACTGGTCACTGCTCTGATCATGTTTCTGGGATTTCCGCTGCTGTGCCTGCTGGCCTGGTGGTGGGTCCGCGGTTGAATCAGGAGCGAACGCCTTCTGCAATCACTGCGCGGTTTGGATGACGAGTGTTGGCTTCCTGGTTTTGTATGGCCTCTTGCGGCTTCGCCGCCCCGGTTGCAAGCAACCGGGGCCACCCGAATGACGGCTGCTGACGCCGAAACTGAATTGTGATTGGAAAGTGTTGAGATGACAGACGGGGAAGTAGCGCCGGCTTCGAAGAAGACTCCGCTGGCGATCATCTTTGTGACGGTCTTTATCGACCTGCTTGGCTTCGGGATCGTTTTGCCGTTGCTGCCTCGCTATGCCGATGCGTTTGGGGCGAGTCACTTGCAACTCGGCCTGCTGATGGCCTCGTTTTCGGCGATGCAGCTGGTGTTCGCTCCGGTCTGGGGCGGGATTTCAGACCGGATCGGGCGTCGTCCCGTGTTGCTGATCGGTCTCGCGGGTTCAACGATTTCGTACGCAATGTTTGGGTACGTGACGACGCTCGGAGCGACCGGCACGATGCTTGGTTTTGCCGTTCTGCCCTGGCTGTTTGTCACACGAATCGGAGCCGGAATTGCCGGCGCCACGATTCCGACCGCTCAGGCTTACATCGCCGATTGCACTTCGCGAGAGAACCGGACGAAGGGGATGGCTCTGATCGGGGCGGCGTTTGGAATTGGGTTTACGTTCGGGCCGTTGATCGGAGCGGCGTTTGTTTCTGACGAAGCCAACGGCGCGCCCAGCCCGATGGCTGGTTATGTGGCAGCGATTCTTTCGGGATGTGCATTCTTGTGGGCACTGGCAAAGTTGCCCGAGTCTCTGAAGCAGGGCGAGTCGGAGAAGGCCGGGAAGTTCCATCTGAAGCACATCGGTGCGACGTTTGGCGACGCGGCGATTGGAATGGTCCTGCTGACAATCTTCGTGACGACCTGCGCGTTCGCTCAGTTTGAAAGTACCCTCTCTCTGCTGACAGAGGCGCTTGGCGAGTCTGATCAAGACAACT
>JBLFXD010000482.1:0-5985 GCA_047611045.1 Planctomycetaceae bacterium
CGGCACGCCGACCATGCACCTGAGTTATGCCGTCGAAGAAGTTCAGGATCATCTCCTCAAAGTCTATCGCGAGGTGCTGCAACGTGGCCCGGACGGTGCCGGGTTCATGTTTCACCGGGGGATGCCGATGATGCTCTGGGAAGAACCATTCTGCCGGCGCTTCATCAAAAAGTTCGACGAAGATCCACGCAAGCTTGCGGAGGACGATCCTCGAGTCTTTCAGATGCGAGCTGAGATCGTGACCGGATTCATGCGAAAGATCCGGGCAGTGCTCGATGAGACGGCAAAGAAACAAGGTGACTCGGACCGTCGATTGAAACTGGCGGTAACGACATTTGCGACGCTGGCAGACAACAAAAGATTCGGCCTCGATGTTGAAACGTGGATTGAAGAAAAACTGATCGATCAAGTCGGCATCGCGTGGTTCGCCCACTACACCAGCGGGATAAAAACGAAGTCGGGCGAAACGGCTTACTACTCACGCATCACCGAAGGCACAGACGTGAAGATTTTCCCGTTCTACGTCGGCTGGAAGATGGACAGTGCGGCCGACCTGCTGAGCAAAGTCGCCCGCGATTACGACGCAGGCGCGGATGGAATCGCAGTGTGGGATCCCAATCAGTTCGAGGAATGGCAAAGTGGAAAAAATCCGTACTGGCCACTCGTCTCTCGGCTCGGCCATCGCGACCAAATCCGTGACGGCTCCCTTCTCTACAAGCCCGTCGCCACTCCACTGACTCGTCTCGGCGAAAACCGCTACAGCCGCTGGTATCCGAACACAGGTTTCTGACCAGCGTCTCGTTGTGGTCTGCGAATACGGAACGTGCTGAATTCGAGTGGCTGGACGTGACGGCGATACTCGCTCAACATAAATAGCCGTGAGACGCGTCACGGTCCGCAGAGACGAATTGTCAGGAGTCAGTGCTCAGAATGGTCACCCAGCGTTACCGAAAACTTGAGACGGTCATCGCGTTTTGCGTTCTGCTGACGGCAGGCAACAGCGTTGTCGGAGCGGAGCCGATTGATTTCGGTCGCGACGTTGGGCCGATTCTGCAGCGGCGATGTTTGGCGTGTCACAATGATCGGGATCGTCGCGGTGCACTTACCCTGCAGTCTGCGAAGGCAGCTGCGTTGGGTGGTGAGAACGGTCCCGCAATTGCGGTCGGCGATCCGGAGTCAAGCTATTTGCTTGACCTGTTGATTCCGACGGATGGTACGGCGGAGATGCCCAAAGGCGAGGCTCCTCTGGCTGCGGAGGAAATTGCCACGATCCGTCGCTGGATTTCCGAGGGTGCTGTCTGGCCGGAAGACGTCGTGCTCAAGCCGCCGGTGCTGTGGTCTTTGAAACCGCTCGTCCAGCCGGAGATTCCCGCGGACATTGCGGGGACCGATTCGTTTCCGATTCGCAATTCGATCGACGCGTTCGTCGCTGCGAGGCATCGCGAGGCCGGGCTTGAACCGGCCCCTCAGGCGAATCGTCGGACGCTGATTCGGCGGTTGTATCTGGACCTCACGGGGTTGCCTCCTTCGCCCGCGGCTGTGGAAGCCTTTGTTCGAGCGGCGGATGATGAGGTAGCTGCCGTCGCCAGACGGCGGGATGGGGAATCAGACGACGGGCTCCACGGTCTGCCGACCGTCGCTACGGGGACTTATAAACGTCTCGTCGATGAGCTGCTGGAATCCCCGCATTTCGGGGAGCGGTGGGGGCGGTACTGGCTGGACCTCGCTCGGTATGCCGACAGCGAGGGTTATCTCGGTGACGCCTTGCGACCGCACGCGTGGGTCTATCGCGAGTGGGTGATTGACGCGTTCAACCGCGACCTGCCGTTTGATCAATTTACGATTGAGCAACTGGCCGGAGATCTGCTCGAAAAGCCGACGCTGGAACAGAAGATTGCGACCGGGTTTCATCGCAACACGCTTCGTAACACTGAAGCTGGCGTCGATCTGGAGTTGTACCGTACGAAAGAAGTGATCGACCGAGTCAACACGACGGGAATGGTCTGGCTGGGGCTGACGCTTGGCTGCGCGGAATGTCACGACCACAAGCATGACCCGATCAGCCAGACCGAGTTCTACCGAATGTACTCGTTCTTCAATAACGCGGACGAAGTCGGTGTGCCGGCGACGAAACCCTGGGAGATCGCCGAACACAAAGCCGCCATGCAGGAGTGGCAACCCGCATGGGATGAATTCGTTGCCGAACTGCGACCGTATGAGAATGACGAGTTGAACGATGAGCAGAAAGCGGCGATCTCAAAGTCGCTCGCGGAAAATGGAAAATCGTTCGATTGGAAAATGGTTGTCGAGTTTTACACCACAAAAGAAGCCGGTTGGGATGCACTGAAAACGAATGTCGACGCGCACTTGAAGAAGAGGCCGGCGGCTCCGTCGACGAAGGCTCGCGCGTTCGCGAAACGGACGAAGGATCGACGAGACACGCACGTGCATATTCGCGGCGTCTACACGCGGCACGGCGACAAAGTCAGTCCGGGAACGCCGGACATCCTGCCGGAGCTTGCAGGACGTGGGGCGGAGACTGATCGGCTCGATCTCGCGCGTTGGCTGTTTCATGAAGAGAATCCACTGACCGCTCGCGTCGCCGTGAATCGGATCTGGCAGCACCTGTTTGGTCAGGGACTTGTCTCGACGCCGAACGACTTCGGGAACGCGGGAGCTCAACCGACTCACCCACTATTGCTGGACTGGCTGGCGACCGAGTACCGCCGCCTTGGCTGGAGTCGCAAGGCAATGATCCGGCTAATTGTGAATTCATCGACGTATCGTCTTTCATCGGCGGCGAATGCGGTGCCGGCTCAGGAGCAAGTCAGCAATCAGCTGTTGTGGCGGCAGAATAGCTACCGGGCCAGTGCGGAGATCGTTCGCGATCTTCACCTGGCCACGAGCGGGCTGCTGGATCGAACGATCGGACGTCGCGGAATACGTCCGCCGTTGCCGGCTTTTGTCACCGTCGTGGGACGCAGCGTCAAATGGCCGGTCAGCCAGGGCAGCGAGCTCTATCGACGCGGCATGTACATCTTCTTCAAGCGGACGGTGCCCTACCCAATGCTGATGACGTTCGACGCTCCTGATGCGACGGTCTCCTGTAGCCGCCGAGAAAGATCCAACACGCCACTGCAGGCACTGACGCTGCTCAACGATCCGGTGTTTTATGAGTGTGCAGAGACGCTTGGACGGCAGATGGCCGAGCTGCATCACGACGACATTTCCGCCGACATCGACGATCTGTTTCTGCAGTGCCTGGGAAGACGACCGGTCGATCAGGAGCGAAACTATCTGGTCGCCGCGTATCGGGATCTGGTTCGGCTGAAGGAGGGCGAAGGTAAACAGGGCGCGGCCGACGACGAGGATCCGAAAGTCGCCGCGATGATCGCGGTGACAAGGATCGTGATGAATCTTGATGAGTTTATTACGCGGGATTGATTCATGACACGTGACACTGGTAGCTACGCTCGCCAGAGCGTGGTCGATTCTGATATCCACCGTCTGGCGACGGTAGCTACGAGATGCTTTCTGCCATTAAGCGTTGAAGAGACGAAACCCGATGAACATGCCCACCAATCTCGAGAGCCAGGACGAAACCGACATCGCGGCGCAGAACCGGCGGCGGTTCTTTGCGACGGGGGCCAGCGGTCTGGGTACGCTGGCGCTGGCTTCGCTGTTGAATGAAGACGGCGCTCTTGCGAATGAGGTCCCGCCGCAGTTGGCGCAATTTGCACCGACAGCGAAGAGGTGCATCTACCTCTTTATGGAAGGTGGTCCAAGTCAGATGGACCTCTTCGATCAAAAGCCGAAACTGAACGAACTCGACGGCCAGCCGATGCCCGAGTCGATTCTGAATGAGATCAAGTTTGCGTTCATCCAGAAGGAGAGCGCCCAGTTGATGGGCAGTCCGCGAACGTTTCGCCGCTACGGCGAGTGCGGGATGGAGTTGTCGGATCTGTTGCCGCATCTGAGCACGTGTGTCGACGACATCGCGCTCGTGCGGTCGATGCACGGCGAGCAGTTCAATCATCTGCCGGGTCAGTTAATGATGCTTTCCGGGTCGGCGATTCAAGGTTGGCCGACGCTCGGGTCGTGGCTGAATTATGGACTCGGCAGCGAATCACAGAATCTTCCAAGTTACGTCGTGCTGGCAACACTGGGAAGAGGGCTGCCGGGCGGCGCGTCGAGCTGGTCGAGCGGCTTTTTACCGTCGCAGTATTCGGGGACATTGTTTCGCAATCAGGGAAGTCCGGTCCTGAATCTCGCGAATCCTCCCGGCATGTCGCGAGCTGTTCAGGAACGAAGTCTGCAAGCGATCAACGAATTGAATTCTCTCCGACTGAACAACGTTGGGAACCCGGAGATTGCCAGTCGGATTAAGGCGTACGAACTGGCATTCCGAATGCAGCAGACCGCTCCGGAGCTGCTCGACATCTCAGGCGAAACGAAAGCGACGCTCGACGAATACGGCATCGATCGAAAAGACAAATCCACCGGAGTGACCGCCGGTTTCTCTGGCTCATACGCACGCAATTGTCTATTGGCTCGGCGAATGATCGAACGTGGAGTTCGTTTCGTGACGCTGTTTCTGTCGACGTGGGATCATCACAGCTATCTGGACAGCGGCCTGAAACGCTACACGCAGATTTCAGATCAACCGGTCGCCGCGCTCCTGAAGGATCTGAAACGTCGCGGCTTACTCGATGAAACGCTCGTCGTCTGGGGCGGCGAATTTGGTCGTACTCCACTGGGTGAGAATCGCGTCAACTTTAAGACAGTCACCGGCCGCGATCATCACCCCTATTCATTCAGCATGTGGCTGGCTGGCGGAGGCGTGAAAGGCGGACAGATCATCGGCGAGACGGACGAAATTGGCTGGGGCGTCGCGAAGGATCCCGTCCATGTCCACGACATGCACGCCACGATTCTAAGACTGTTCGGCATCAACCACGAGAATTTGACCTACCGCTTTCAAGGCCGCGACTTCCGCCTGACCGATGTTGCCGGCAACGTGGTCAACAAACTGTTGTCATCGGAGGCGTGATTCGCCTGGCACCGAAACTGCTCGAAACTCCGGAACACTTCGGCTGGCAGACGGTGCTTCAATTCGATGGCCGTTGGTGAACCGTCGACAATCGCTCAACGCTGAAGGACGATTGCGGAAAGGACCCGATGAGTCGACGATAATGCCTTCGGCTGGCTTCTGAGTTATTGAAAGAGCGTGAGATCGTGACTATGGAAAATGCAGTCAGGACTGTCGTCGCGTTTGTGCTGTCAATGGCTCTGTACTCGCCATTGCTGGCGGACGATTTGTCGTCGACGTTGACGTCGGCATTCCAGACGCACTGCGTCAAATGCCACGGCAAGGGCGACAAGCTTGAGGGCAAGGTCAATCTGTTGGCCGCAAAGTCCGACGGTGACCTGCGTACTCGGCCCGAGTTGCTCGAAAAGGTGATCATGGTCTTGCAGGATCGTGAAATGCCGCCGGAGGACGAGCCGGCTCTCCCGACCGAAAAACGGCAGCAGATGATTGAGCAACTTCAAGCCTTACTTGACGAGGCGTTGAAGACGCAAGCGTTCACCCCCACGCCGATCCGGCGAATGAACCGGTTTCAGTACAACAATGCGGTTGTCGATCTGCTCGAACTGGACCGGGACATCTTTCAGCTCAACGAGAGATTACTTCGGCGGCGTGACGACTACTTTCGGCCTGAGACCAGAAAAATGCCGGCGCAGGTCCGTGTCTCAAGCCGTCCGCTGGCTAAGGACATCGACAATCAACGTCCTGAAGGATTCAACGGTGTCGCCGCCTTTCCGCAGGACAAACGCGCCGAGCACGGGTTTGACAATCGCGCCGACCATCTCACTCTTTCACCATTGCTGATGGAATCGTTTCTGACGTTAAGCCAGACGATCGTGGAAAGTTCCGATCTCAACCCTCGAGAATGCCGTGCCTGGGACCGCATTTTTGCACCGCCT
>JBLFXD010000483.1:0-5984 GCA_047611045.1 Planctomycetaceae bacterium
CCCGATTGGTTGTGGGCTCGGTAGCTGTCCCGTTTTTCCGCTGGTTTATCAAGCGAGTTCTGCGCTTCGGCACGCTCGATAATGAACTGGAGAAAGACCTCGAACAATGGTTTCGAGGCGCTCTCATCCTGCTGCTGGCGACGCAGAATATCGAGACCTTTCTGTTTCCCTGGGTGGACCCCGTCATCCATTCTCGATTCACACAGTCCGCCCCGCTCGATCCGTCGGTCACCAATCCTGCCAACGACGAACCCGCACCGAGCGAACTCTCAACGAGCGAACTCTCAACGAGCGGGCAAACGCACACCGAGCCGCCGACAGTGGCCGCCGTCCCCTCCGCGTCGATGCTCGAAGTCAGCCAGAACGACTACGGATGGATCCTGCTCGGCTTTCGAGTCATGCTCGCCATCGGCGTGATTCAGATGATGCCCGATCAGGAACTGTTCGCGTTAATGCATAGCCGGCCTCCGAAACACAACTTCGACCGCAAGCAGAAGTGGTGGCCGCAGATCAAATCCGAAAGCTGGCCGTTCCTGAAAGGGCACCTCTCCCTGCACCTGAATAAGTCGTCGCCGGTCTTCGCGATCCTTGCCGCTATCGCCCCCGGCCTGCCCGGCTGGATCTGCTACGGCATGGCGCTAATCCAATACCTGATCATCGGCTTGGTCACGACTCAGGACAAAGCCCTGAATGCCCTCGGCCTGCTCGACCAGCAAGCGCAACAGCGCCGCCAGGAACTCATCGCCGAATTCGAGCTTGCCGAAATACCAGAAACGGTCCCGCCTCAGAAGAATGAGGCGCAATCGCCAATGGCGTGAAACGAAATTCCTGCGGCAAAAGACGCCTCCAACAGCCATTTGAGGCCTCTAAAACGCTCGACATTACGCAGTTTGCAACGGGCAGGAGTGAAGTGCCGTCTACAAAGCTGACGATACTTGAAAGTGTGCGGTGATCCGTCGCGCATCAATGGCAAGGCTCAGACTGCAAATCGGCAATTTCCCGCATGAACGCTCCGCAACGACAATCGAACGGCGAAGTCCTGATCGAGTTGCTTCTGATCGAGCTGGGCGATGGGAATCTGCGTACCGAGGGGCGTCGGGCGTTTCGCGACGCGGTGGCCGCGTTTCCGGACCAGGAATCTGACGGCTGGTGGCGATGGACGATCGAGTGTCTGGCCAGCCTCGGGAAGAAGGCAAAGATTATCGAGGGCACGCTCGCCGACGCGATCGAGTTGGTTGACGAGGGAGCGGCTCTGATCCTTTGTTCGCCTACCGACCCTGACAAGTGGTTCTCGGTGGTGGGTCACGAGCGGCGGAAGTTTCGCGTCATCGACGATGTCTCAAAGGCAGCTGCGCATCGAATTTCGCGAGGAAGTCTCAAATCGGCTCTCAACAGATTTATTGACGAAAAAGGCCGGATTCGATTCGTCGCGATGGAACCGGGGTTCGGGCGCCATCCTAGCCAGGAGAGTGTCGAAGGGCACCTCACACCGTTCGCCCGGCTGCGAGCTCTGCTGCAGCCCGAATCGTCGGACATCATCACCGTTTTCATCTACGCGTTGATCGTCGGCCTGCTGACTCTGGCAACTCCAATCGCGGTCGAGGCGCTCGTCAACACGGTCGCGTTCGGGCGATTTCTGCAGCCGGTCGTCGTGCTCGCTTTGCTGCTGTTCATGTTTCTGGCATTTTCCGCCGCGATCCGAGCTGTCCAGACAATCGTCGTCGAGATCGTGCAGCGGAGGCTGTTTGCTCGCGTGGCAGGCGATCTTGCTTATCGACTTCCGCGAGTCCAGATCAAAGAACTGGACGGGGCGTACGGGCCGGAACTCGTCAACCGATTCTTCGATGTTGTGACCGTGCAGAAAGTCTGCGCCCAGCTTCTGCTCGAAGGGATCGGTCTGGTCCTTTCGGCGTTTGTGGGGATGACTGTGCTGGCCTTCTATCATCCGTGGCTGGCAGGTTTCGACATCATACTCATCGCGATGATCGCTCTGGTCGTTTTCGTGATGGGACGCGGCGCGGTGGCTTCGAGCGTCAATGAATCAAAAAAGAAATACGCGATGGCCGCCTGGCTGGAAGACATCGCTCGATGCCCTGTCGCCTTTCGAACAGACGGCGGCAGCGAGTTCGCTCTCGAACGTGCCGACCGGATGATTCACGATTATTTGTTCGCTCGGAAGAAGCACTTCCAGATTCTGATGAGGCAGATCCTTTTCGCTCTGGGATTGCAGGCGCTGGCCAGTACGGCGTTGCTCGGCATCGGGGGCTGGCTGGTTGTTATCAAGGAACTGACGCTCGGTCAGCTTGTCGCGGCCGAGCTGATCGTCGCCGTCATCGTGGGTTCGGTCGCGAAACTCGGCAAACACATGGAAAGTTTTTACGACCTGCTCGCAGCCGTCGACAAACTTGGCCACCTGTTCGATCTTAAAGTGGAAAGGTCCGACGGCGTCCTGACAACGGCCTCGGCTGGTGCGGCAGGAGTTGAACTGACAAGGCTGTGCTGCACACCCGGCAGCAACACTCTCAACTGGCGGTTAGAAGAAGGCGAATTCGTCGCAGTGCTCGGCAACGCTGGCTCCGGCAAAAGTCGTTTGTGCGATGTCATGTACGGACTGCGGTCTCCGGAAAACGGACACCTGACCGTTGACGATACCGATCCTCGCGATCTTCGCCCGGACGTTCTTCGGCGGCGAGTCGCGCTGGTCAGAGACGTTGAATTCTTCGAAGGAACGATCTCGGAAAACGTCCATCTGGAACGCCCGTCAGTCTCGTCGGCCAACGTCCACTCCGTCCTTGACCAACTGGGAGTTCTCGACGAACTGCTGCTTCTGCCGGATGGCCTGGGAACATCGCTTCCGGCTGGCGGCGGAGCGTTATCGAGCAGCCAGTTACGACGCCTCATGCTGGCTCGGTCGATCGTTGGCCAACCCGGACTGTTGCTGATCGACGGCCTGCTGGACGGCTTCTCTGACGCCGAGCTGATCGAAGTCGTCAGCGCACTCAAGCGTCTAAAGGAAGAATGCACAATTTTCGTCGCCACCGGACAGCAACGAGTTGCCGATCTCTGCGACCGGGTCCTGAAGATGACAACCGAAGTCCCCGGCGCGGCCGTCGCCAACCGGATTGCCGATTCGCCAAACACGCCGACTTAGAACACGCCGACTTAGAACACGCCGACTTAGAACACGCCGACTTAGAACACGCCGACTTAGAACACGCCGACCTGACGAAATGCAGCCGCAGCACTAACCTGCTCCGACAAGTCGGACTCACTACTGGCCTGCCCAATGACTCACTCAACAAATTCGACGGACACGCAAAGCACTGCAGAAGTGCCGAACGATCGTTCTCGACAACCCATGCTGGCGCCTGTCGCTTACAGCGAAGCGGTTCTTCCATCGTTGCGGCTGGCTCGTTCGTCACGGCTGGCTCGACGGTTTGGGCGAGTCCTCGCATTCCTGCTTGGCGTCGCCGTTATTGCCACATTGTTCGCCCCCTGGCAGCAATCGGTGACAGGCAGTGGAAACGTGGTGGCGTACGCGCCGCTTGAGCGACAAATGATTGTCGAAGCTCCCATCAAAGGCCGCATCGTCAACTGGGGCACGGGCATCGTCGAAAACGCGCACGTTAAAAAGGGCCAGGTGATCCTCGAAGTTCAGGACGTCGACCCGGATTATCTGTCCCGTCTGAAAGAGCAGGAAGAGTCCGGAAAACGACAACTGACTGCGGCCAAAGAAAGCCTCGCCGCCGGACAGCGAAACGTTGAAGCCGCCAAGGCATCAATCACGCCGTCCGAAGCACTACTCCGAGCCTACCGCACCGTCCAGACCGAAATCGTGGCTGCGGCGGATCAGTACGTGAAATCTTCGGAGCAGAAAGTCCAGGCGGAAACACGGGCTCTCGAAGAAGCGCAGGCCGGATTCTCACAGGCTCTGGCGGATTATCAACGGCAGAAATCACTCTTCGAAAAGGGCTTCGCGTCTGAGTTGAAGTTTCAACAGGCCGAACAAAAGTATCTCCAGGCCAAAGCCAAAGTCGGGAAAGCTGAAGCCTACGTCGCTGCCGCAAAAAACGAACTCGAAGCCAAACGCCGAGAGCGACAGGCCAAAGAACGTAAGGCTCAAGTCGACATCGAGTACGCGCAAACTTCCTTGAACAAAGCGAACGCCGACGTGGCCAAAGCTCAAAGCGACGTCGCCAAGGCAGAGAGCGAAGTCGCCAAAGCAGAACAAAGCCTGACCAAACTCAAGACGGCGGTTTCGCGCCAGCAACGACAGGTTGTTACCGCTCCGCGTGACGGATTCATTCTTCAACTACTGGCCAATCAAGGCTCAGATATGGTCAAGGAGGGCGACCCGCTGTGCATCATCGTGCCGGACACGACTGATCGAGCGGTCCAGGTCTGGCTCGGCGGAAACGACGCGCCACTCGTCGAACCTGGCAGGCATGTCCGACTTCAGTTCGAAGGTTGGCCCGCCGTGCAGTTTGCCGGTTGGCCTTCCGTCGCGGTGGGCACGTTCGGCGGCGAAGTCATCTCCGTGGACTCCACCGACAACGGAAAGGGAAAGTTTCGAGTGCTGATCAGCCCGGCACCGGGCGACATCGCCTGGCCATCGGACCGGTACCTGAAGCAGGGGGTCCGAGCGAACGGATGGGTTCTGCTCGACGAAGTCGGGCTGGGTTACGAGTTGTGGCGGCGTCTGAACGGCTTCCCCCCTGTTGTCTCGATGGACGAACCCGTCAGCCGCTTAGCCCGGGGTGGCAAGAAGAAATAGCCCTGCAGAACTTGAGCGAATTCTTCCGTCGCCCGAAACAATCATCAATATCGCACGTCGCCCATGCCGATATTTCCGATTAGATCGAAACTGTCGCACAACTTCTGCGCGCACTCAGGTTCTTAACTGCGGTACCCAAGTGTCTGACGGGATAAACAAAAGCATGTGGCGAAGTCTGTGTTTACTGACGCTGCTCGTCGTCATGCTGACGTGTGGCTGCCAGACTTCACCAGCGCGCACGTTGCTGAACCAGCTTCCGGCGGCCAGGCCCCGACCGTCCACATGCCCATTGGTTGATCGTCAGCCGTTGGAGCGGACCGTCGCGGAGTCCGGGGAAGAATCTCAAAGCGTCGAGACGGTCGCCGCCGAATCCTCGATCAAACAGGCCGGGTGGAAACCAACGTCGAAAGCAAACTCTGGGATAACTCAAGCTGCCCATAGCCAATCAGCCGATGCCCTCCAGTTGCCGCCGCGGCCAGGCTCGGACCAGAACTCCGAGAACACGCGCACGGGTTCGATCAATCTTTCAGACGTGATCTCGTCCGTCCTCACAACCTACCCGATGGTGCACG
Organism: Planctomycetaceae bacterium; assembly: GCA_047611045.1. Lineage (GTDB taxonomy): Bacteria > Planctomycetota > Planctomycetia > Planctomycetales > Planctomycetaceae > JABMPE01. The sequence goes on from JBLFXD010000483.1 coordinate 5,347, forward strand.
CAGCCGCCCTGCAGTTTGAGATTGCTCAAGGACAGATTCTTTCCGCCGAAGGAGCTTTCGACACCAAACTGAAGGGCGCGACTGAAAACGGTCCGCTCGGCTTCTACGAAACTTACCGACACAGCATCGGAGCCATTCAACCACTCGCCAACGGCGGCGAAGTCTTTGGTGGTTACCGAGTCGGTCGTGGCGTCTTCCAGCCGTGGTACAAAGAACGCCAGACGAATGAAGGCGGTGAATTCAAAGCAGGCCTGTCCGTCCCTCTTTCTCGAAATGTGGGCATCGACGAACGACGAGCCGGAGTCCGCAAAGCCGGCCTCGACCTGGCCGCTGCCGATCCTCAATTCCGCGCCGAAGTTATCTTCACAGTGCGAGCCGCATCGGAAGCCTACTGGCAATGGGTTGGCGCAGCGGCTCAGCAGCGCATCGCCAGGCAGGTGCTCGATCTGGCAACCACTCGTAACGATGGTCTTGAAGAAGAAGTCCGCATGGGCGCGAAGGCGTTGCCAGACCTGAAAGATAATCGCCGTTCGATCCTGTCTCGCGAAGCCAAGCTGATCGATACGCAGCGCAAAGTGACTCAGACAGCGACGAAGCTGTCGATTGTCCTCCGCACTCCGAACGGCGAACCTCGCATC
>JBLFXD010000484.1:0-5984 GCA_047611045.1 Planctomycetaceae bacterium
AGCAAGTACTTCTACGGCGAACCAGGCACTCCCGAACGTGAAACCAGCATCCAGCAGGTAGTTCACCGAGTCGCTCGCACGATCGCCGATTGGGGCATCCAGGACGGCTACTTCGCCAGCCAGGCCGACGGCGAAACCTACTACAAAGAACTTGCTTGGCTTTGTCTGCACCAGCACGGATCGTTCAATTCGCCCGTCTGGTTCAACGTTGGCCTGTTCCATCAGTACGGCGTCAAGGGCTCGCGCGGCAACTACCGCTACGACGTCCAGACCCGCTCGATCCGCCGCCCGGAAACTCCCTACGAGTACCCGCAGGCGTCCGCGTGTTTCATCCAGTCTGTCGAAGACAACATGGAAGACATCATGCGTCTGGCTCGTAGCGAAGCCATGCTGTTCAAGTTCGGATCAGGCACCGGCACCGACCTGTCGACAATCCGTAGCTCTCAGGAAAAGCTGTCCGGCGGTGGTTCACCATCTGGCCCGTTGAGCTTCATGCGGGTTTACGACCAGATCGCGGCCGTCGTGAAATCTGGTGGCAAGACCCGTCGAGCCGCCAAGATGCAGAGTCTTAAAGACTGGCATCCGGACATCATGGAATTCGTCCAGTGCAAGTCGAAAGAAGAAAAGAAGGCTCGCACGCTGATCGATTCTGGCGAGTACGATGCCAACTTCAACGGCGAAGCGTACAGCTCGATCATGTTCCAGAATGCGAATCTTTCCGTTCGCGTTTCTGACGAGTTCATGCAGGCTGCCGAGGATGATGGTAAGTGGCAGACTCACTGGGTCACTAATTCGGACACAGCAGGCCCAGAGTACGATGCCAAAGATGTTCTGCACGAAATGGCAGTAGGAACCTGGTACTGCGGCGACCCTGGCGTTCAATACGAAACGACCATCAATCGCTGGCACACCTGTAAGAACTCTGGCCCGATCAACGCCTCGAACCCGTGCTCTGAGTACATGTTCCTGGACGATACTGCCTGCAATCTGTCGAGTATCAACCTGCGGAAGTTCCAGCAGGAAGATGGCACATTCGACGTTGCTCGGTTCCGTCGAGCATCCAGTATCTTCATCACGGCTCAGGAAATTCTGGTCGATCACGCCAGCTATCCAACGCCGTCGATCGCCGAGAATTCGCACCGCTTCCGTCCACTGGGACTGGGCTTTGCAAATCTCGGCAGCCTGCTGATGTCGATGGGAATTCCCTACGACAGCGAAGCGGGACAGGGAATTTGCGGTGCTTTGACAGCTCTGCTGTGCGGCGAAGGTTACCTCACATCAAGCCAGATCGCCGGCAATCTTGGTCCCTTCGCAGGGTACCACGAAAATGAAAAGCCAATGCTCGAAGTCATGGAAATGCACCGTGACGCCACGAACGAGATCAACCCGGCGTGTCCGGAGTATCTCCGCACGGCAGCTCGCGAAGTGTGGGACGAGTGTCTTGAGTCCGGACGTCGATACGGATATCGCAACGCTCAGGCAACCGTGCTGGCTCCAACCGGAACCATCGCGTTCATGATGGACTGCGACACGACCGGCATCGAGCCGGACATCGCTCTGGTTAAGTACAAGCAGCTGGCTGGCGGCGGCATGATGAAAATCGTCAACAAGACGGTTCCGCTGGCACTGAAGTCGCTCGGCTACACCGAAGCTCAGTCGAAAGAAATCATCGCTTACATCGACAAGAACGAGACGATCGAAGGTGCTCCGAACTTCAAAGACGAGCACCTGCCCGTCTTTGATTGTGCCTTCAAACCGGCGAACGGAACGCGATCCATCGCATGGCGTGGACATGTCAATATGATGGCGGCAGCTCAACCGTTCCTTTCCGGGGCGATTTCCAAGACCGTCAACATGCCTTCTGATTCGACTGTCCAGGACGTCGAAGATGCCTACAAAGAAGGCTGGAAACTCGGTCTGAAAGCTCTCGCGATTTATCGCGACGGCTCGAAGCAGAGTCAGCCGCTGGCAACTTCGAAAGAAGGCGACCGTAAGAAGGGTGACGAGCCTGTCATCATTCAGTCCGGCCCGGTTCGCCGTCGACTGCCGGCCACGCGTCAGTCGCTGACTCACAAGTTCTCGGTCGGCGGACACGACGGTTACATCACCGTTGGCTTGTTCGAAGACGCCACGCCGGGCGAACTGTTCATCACGATGGCCAAAGAAGGTTCGACTATCGGCGGCCTGATGGACACCATCGGAACGCTGACGTCGATGGCTCTCCAGTACGGAGTGCCACTCGGCGATCTGATCAGCAAGTTCACTCACATGCGGTTCGAACCGTCCGGGTGGACCGGCAATCCTGACATCCCGAATGCGAAGAGCGTCGTAGACTACATCTTCCGTTGGCTCGGCATCGAGTTCCTGGAAGGTTACCGCGCCGCAAACACGCCGAAAGGAATCGCTGAAACTCAGGCAAGAGCAGCCATCTCCTCTCCAGAGAAGTTGACTGACGAAGTGGCCTCGATGATCAACGGTCAGGTCGAAAGCTCTGGCTTCGGAGACGCGACTTTGAACGGAGCTTCTGCCGACGTCGCGGTTTCGCCGGAGTCGGACGAGGACTCCCCAGCAGTTCGCAGCAAACAGTTTGCTGAGTTCCAGTCAGACGCCCCGGCGTGTGACGGCTGTGGAGCAATCACCGTCCGCAACGGAAACTGCTACCTCTGCCACAACTGCGGCAACAGTATGGGCTGCAGCTAAAGACTAAGCCGACTGAGTTCCCCTCAGTCAGCTCCGACAATTGCTCAACACCCCGGTCGATTCGATTGAATCAGCCGGGGTGTTTTCGCATGCTTACGTAACCATCTATTCAAGGTTGACTATCAGAGTGAGGCAGGAATCATGACCAGAATCCGCAAGCTGATCTGGGCATTATGGTTCACCGGCTCTGGCCTTGTGCTCTTAAGCTGGCTTCGCCTCGTCAATACCGACGTCGGTTGGACGGGCACATATATTGCTGCCGCCGGATGGCTCGTCTCTCTGGCAACGTCGAGGCAACCTCAAATCTCAAGAGACGATTCTACGGAATCAATCGAATCATCAGGATTAGATCGCGAAACCGCTGACGAATATCGCGCCGCCATTGTAGAGCTGACACGGAGACTTGAACGGCTCCCAGAAAACAGATCAGAGCTACTGGCATCCCGAGGGGCTTACTATCGTGCCCTCGGCAAATGGGAATCTGCAATTTCAGATCTCGATTCAGCAATCGCAACAAGTCCCCATGCTGACGGCGTGACGCTTTTTGACCGAGCAATCGCATTATACGAATCCGGCGACGCCGAACGCGCGCTTGCAGACATTCAGAATGCAATCGAACAATTCGAGACGTGCGAGGATGAACCTGATGACCTTGAATCAGCTCACCTGTGGATGCACGACATTCTGCTGAAACTCGAACGCTTCGAAGCCGTAATCGCAGACTGCAACCGACTATTGCCAACTCAAACGGCCAACGAAGCACGAATAAGAATTGCTCGGGCTTGTGCTCTGACAGCCATTGGAAAACACGACGATTCGCTCAATGAGCTGAACACCGTCATGACGCAACTCGACAACGATCACGTGAATCGAGCTCAGGCTCTTCGTGCCCGAGCTGGCGTCCGCTTAAGGATGGGCGAAGTCGCAAGGGCAATCGTAGATATTGAACAATTGCAGACAGACGAAGGACCAACAGAGGACAATCTAAGCTTGATGGGTCTCGCACAAATCCAATCAAACGATTTCCATGCAGCGCTGAACTGCTACAAGAAAGCAGCATTGCTGGCGACACCGAGCGCTGACACGTATTCGCAAATTGCGTTGATTCAAGCTGGTTGCCCTGAAGAGAAATCTCGGGACGGCACACAAGCCGAAGTAAATGCTCGTAAAGCATGTGAATTAACAAAATGGAATGATTGGACACACATCAGCATCCTTGCCGCGGCAAAAGCTGAGCTTGGCGATTTTGCAGAGGCCATTGAACTTGCTGAGTGGGCGTTTCGGCTTGCTCCAGATCAGGAAAAGAATGAACGGCAAGAACGTATCGAGCAATATCGAAACGGAGAGCCATTCAGAATAGGCGACGCACTTCCGAGAACGATTCTTCGGCGAAACCCCGCCGGGAGCTGACGACAACCATTCAATTCACAAAATTCAAACTCAGGCAAGAACTTGCGTCTCGACCTCGGCAGCGTTTGCGGTGCTACTCCCCACGGCGACACCCGAGGTCGCAACGTTCCAGGATTCGTGGGCATGCTGCTGAGTCCACTCTGTTGAGCAGGTTGTCGCCTGAAGGGCCGCTTCGAGTTCTTCGGCGGTTTGGAATCGTTGATCGGGGTTCTTGGCCAGGCACTGCATGATGACTGCTTCGACGTCGGTGGGGACGTCGGGGCGAAGTTCGCTCGGTGGAAGCGGTGATTCGTTGGCGTGGGCGAAGAGGACTTTCAGGACTTTGTCGCCGCGAAAGACTGGTCGGCCGGTGAGGAGGAAATACGCGGTGGCGCCGAGGGAGTAGATGTCGCCGCGAGCGTCCGGTTCTGATTCGCCGAGTACACGCTCGGGCGGGGCGTACATGGGCGAGCCGATGACGGCCCCTTCGATCGTGATCTCGGGCGATGAGTCGGGGGTGTCGAGCGACTTAACCAGTCCAAAGTCAAGCAGCTTTGCTACGTCGAGCACGCCACCACGTTCGGTGGCGAAGATGTTGCCGGGCTTGATGTCTCGGTGAATCAGTCCGGCTCGATGAGCTTCACCGAGTGCGGACGAAACCTGCTGCAGAAAATGCACGACTCGTGCGGCGGGCATCGGTCCGGTCTTGTCGACCAGAACCTGCAGGTCCATGCCGGGCAGAAATTCCATCGCGTAGTAGAACGTTCCGTCCTGTGTGTAGCCGAAGTCGTAGATCTCGACCGTGTTGGCGTGGGTCAATCCGGCGGTAGCTTGGACTTCAGTTTCAAAGCGTGCGATGGCCGTTGCGTCGTCGGCTTTTTCAGGTCGGATTAACTTGATCGCGCATGGGCGTTTCAGAAGCTGGTGCTCGGCAAGATGAACTTCACCCATGCCGCCCGCTCCGAGCTTCTTCTTCAGTGAGTAAGCTCCGAGCTGCTTTGCGTCATAAGCCTCGCGTCTCAATCGACCGATTCGGAAAGAACCATAAATCGCCGTCACGCCAGAAATCACCAGCCACAGAAGTAACGCCGAGAAACCTCCGCCGCCGAACATCCGGTCGCGGACAATCGGCTGCTCAATCGAAACAAGGACTGCGCCGGCGAGCGGGATCACCCCCATTGCCCCGATCACAACCACTGCTCGGCGAAGCGAATTCGGGACGAACCAGGCGTAAATATTGATCAAGATGATCCACGGGACGGCCGTTTCTGCGGGATAAGCCGAGGCCATTTGATCGAGCAATTCGGGACTGCAGCCGCACGTTCGGCAATGCTGCATCCAGACAAAAAGCAGAGTCGGCAGCCCAAAGACAATGAACTCGAGGCTAAGCAACCGAAATCGGCAGGCGACGAAGCACCGCTGAAGAAACATCGCGGCGCCGGCCAGGGCAATCACCAGAGCTGCGTGCCCGATTCCAAGTTTCTGCATCAGCGGAGGAGAATAGAGACCGAGCGCCAGATTCCGGACGAGGAACGCAAACGAGCCGCCGCATAGAATGATCGCTGCGGTCTTCAATCGTCGGTTTCGAAGCGTCTGTTGTTCACGACTGAAATTCGACGAGCCTCCGTCAACCATGCCTCCGATCGGACAAAATGCCCGATGCCTCGACGCGTCGTTGCGTGACTGAACCGGTGTCGCATCGGCAGGAGACGGCGGAGGACTCATATTGGCTACTCTATGATCGAAGTCGCGAACTCAGGCATGATGAAGAAGCTGGGACATTCAGCCTCGATCCAATGGGCCTACGCCGGCAAAATGTCGATCGTTGACGGAATGTTTCGTTTCGAAATGTCCGACTCGAAATTGCAAGGCCACATTCGGCATAGATTACCTGA
>JBLFXD010000485.1:0-5978 GCA_047611045.1 Planctomycetaceae bacterium
GGCTGGTCCTCGCTGGAGCGATTTGTTTTTCGCTCTCTCGAAACTGGCGAGAACTCGTGGACCGATCCAAACTTGCCGTGCTGTGTGGCTACCTTGCGATCGTCGCCTGTTACGTGGCGGTCGTTCAAATTCTGGGCGGAAATCTGCTGGGAGAGCGGCACTTTTCGCTGCTGCTGATTCCTACGATACTCGCAGTTTCGTACTGCGTTTTCATCGCCGGTGGTCGCCGTGCAATGCAATGTGCCGTGTTACTGGTTATGCCGTTCATGCTGGCGTCATTGCCGGTGCGATATCCGCATGGCGCCAAAGCTGGTGACTGGCAACGCGTTGCCGAACTGGTCATGCAGCACGAAAAAGAGCAACAGCCGGTCGTCATCTTCACACCGGCTGCCGCACGAGCGCTGCAACATTATTACGCGGGAAAAAACCAGTTGGTGCCGCTGCCGCAAGCTCAGTCCTCAGACCGGTACGTCCCGCAAGACTTCCAGCTGCATTCGCCTGAGGCCGTCAGTGATTGCGTCAGCGACGCGAGCCCTGATCACAAAACGCTCTGGCTGGTTCTGGATTCCGAACGGGTTGACGACGTCGGCTTCGGGATCGAGCATCTGAAGGCGTACATCGACCGGCAATACGACGTCGAAGCTCGCTTTACACTGCATGGGTCGACGCTGCTCAAATGCAATCGCAAAGCCGAGCCTTTGAAGCATCGCCTTTCAGTGCAGACGGAGACCGCAGTTTTCAGGGGCCGACAAAAGGAAAGGCCGATCATCAAATAGATGCCCGGCCTTTCCATCAGTATTCGTTTCCGCTGGCGATCAATGTGGCGGCGGCGGAGCGTTCTGGAAGGCGCGGGCTCGGAACAGGAAGTCGATGATGTTGCCTTCGTGCGGCTGCAGCCAGTTCAGCTGCAGCGTTCTGACTTCGCCGATGTTGAGTCGGTCGATGTTCGTCGCGTCGAGAAGTTGACGCGAGAATGCCTCGTCTTCGGTGATGCACGAGCCAACCAGCGTGTATCCAATCTTGCTGATCATCTTGTCCTGCGGACACTCGACAACCGAGCAGAACGGGAACATGAACTCCGTGTTGGCCATCTCGTCGTCTGCATCTGAAACGTGCAGGACCGTTGGTCGGAGGAAGTCGCACCGTTCGTTTTCAACGAGTCGATCGCCGCCTCGGTACTTCGCTGTGACGTCCGTAACAGCCGACGACTTGCAGCCATCATCGATCTGGCCGTTCATCGCTTTCGCCGCACCGGGCATCGTGAAGGCGGCGAGACCCGAGTTTGGATCGTTCATCGGCAACGGAGCAATCGGCCCCAACCGTTGAGCCATCGCGTCGGCGATCTCGGCCGTGTGTCGAGAAGCCCAAATGCCCGAGCAGCTGATGCAGCTGCGACCGCTGTTGACGTAAACCGAATCGACCATGATGTCGAGATACTTCTCCCAGTCGTCAACGACGTCGTCGCCAAGAATGATTTTCGAGAAGCCAGGACCGTGGGCGGAAATCTTCGGATTGCCGTGATAACGCTCGATGGTTGCAAGACCGCCGAAGATGACAGACCGTTCGCAACTTTCCAGAACAGCTCCACCGAGTTCGGCACCTTTGTCTGCTCCACCGGGGTAGAGGCAGAACGCTTCACGAGGAATTCCGGCCTGAGCAAAGGCTTCGTACATTCGGTACGGAGTCCACGGTTCCGCCGGACCGGGCTTCAGGACAAGGCCCATCTGCAGCGGAATGACCGGCAGCCAGAGCGTGTGCACGCCGGGGCTGTTTGAAGGGAGCACCCAGCCAGCAGCGTCGCAGTTGGCCTGGTAGCTGACCATGACTCCGCGGTCTTCCATCCCGTAACCGTCGGACAGGATGTTGTACGGTAAGCCTCGCGTGAGAGCATTCAGAATCTCGCCCATGTGTTTCATGACGAACGCGTTCTTCGTCATGTTGAAGCGGCACATGTGCTCGGGAAGGCCAGTCGTCGCGGACTGCATGTTGCAGAAGCTGTCCGGATCCTGCTCCCCATTACCCAACGGCAATGTTGCATGCTCGTAAAGTTCGCCCGCAACGGCGCACTTGTCGACGAGTTCCTGAATGCTGAACTGACGAAGAATCTCTCGAGCTTTCTTCGCCTTCTTCATGTCCATTTTAATGAGGCCGCCATTGGCTTCATGGACTCTGGCAAGCGTCTCGCCCGTCTCAAAATGGACGACGTCCATCTTGGTCATGGACTCGTATTCTTTGCCCCAACGGACAACAGGGATCTCGAGCATCTGGTTGCTCCTGACGCAGGGTGCGTCTCACAGTTGAAATTAACAGGGTGAAAATTCGAGCGACAACTGGCGGTTAATAGACGCCAACCGTCGTTGTTGTGAGCAGTTCGTGGAACGGTCGGGTGCCGCTGATCCCGCGCCATGGGTAGACGTCGATCGCTTCTTCGCGTTCCCCTTCGTCACGTTCCATGAAGCCGGGAATGAAGAGCTCTTTCGTAAACGTGTAAAGCTTCACGCGACCGGTTTCACCGACTTCGACGACTTCGTTGTAGTCATCAAACTTGACGACTTCAATGACGGCCCGCGGCTGCGGAGCGAAGTAGGTGATCTTGTATTCGTCGGCCGGGTCGAATGGTTTGCCACAGGCCAGACCCATCAGCGTGTTGCCATAGGTTGGCGTGATGTAGACATTGTCGCCCAACAGCTCTTCTTTGCAGAACCGGTACCATTGCGGAGTGAACTCGGTGCCGCCGGCAAAGATGCCTTTGATCCCGGATTCTTCGATGCTTGATCCGTCGTCGATCAGCTTCATGGCCAATGCTTCGAGAAGCTTGGGCGTTGCAAACATACACTGAACGTTGTGATTGGCTTTCAGAATTGTGACAGCCTGATCGATCACGTGTTCGGCGTAAGCTTTGGCTTCGTCGGTTTTGCCCTTTTTAAGAAGTTTCACAACCCAACGAGGGTCAAGGTCAACGCAAAAGCAGATCCCGCCTCGGTGTTGCGCGAGATGTTCGACGGCGAGTCGGAGGCGACGAGGGCCGGAAGGGCCAAGCATCAGCCAATTGGCTCCTCTGGGAAAGTGCTCGTCCGGGAGTGTATCGCTGAAGTTTTCGTAATCGATCCAGTGATCCTCGATGACGACTCGCGACTTAGGGATGCCAGTCGTGCCGCCGGTTTCGAAAACGTACGTTGGTTTTCCGGCGAGACCTTTGGGAACCCATTTATCGAGCGGGCCGCCACGGAATTCTTCGTCTTCAAACAGCGGAAACTTCTTGCAGTCTTCGAAGCACTTGACGTCTTCGAGCGGGTTGAAATCGAGTGTCTTTGCCCTTTCCAACCAGAAGTCGCAGCCAGTTTCAGGACTGAAATGCCATTTGACCATGTCACGAACGTGCTGATCGAGTTCTTCGCTGGACTGTGCCATTTTCTGGTCGAGGGTGTCACTCATTGTTGGGCTCCATCAAGACGATCGTTAGGGCTGACTGCGATACCGCAGGATGCTGTTCAACGTAAAAACTGGACTCACGACGGTGTGCCGCCTGCCGAAAGGTGTTGTCGGGGACCGATCATCGCTGGTTCTGCTCAGCGCGGGGCGGAGGGCGACGAGGAATCGTCGAACGCGCGATGGACTTTGGAGGGGGCACGAACAGTGGGCGGGTTAAAACGTGCGGCCCCGATATGGCGAGGCCAACGATCGGCCATAATTACGTGATGAGTCCGCCAAATCAATCCTGTCGGCCAGGTAACTCCAAGTGAAACATCACAATTCCGAGCACTGCTCGAATGCGTCATTCGAACCAAACGTCAGTCGATCACAGCCAAGTCAAATTCCGGCCCTGGACTCTCGGCGACGGTTTTTGAGCGGTGCTATCGAAGACACGTCATTGTCCAATGCGAACATGTCCAGGTCAGCGTGGCGGGAGAATCGTAAAACGCCGCTGTGACATCACGTGTCTGAAATTTATCGTGTACCTTGCATTGAAATCGTGAAACGGACAAAATTGAACGAATAGGTGATTCGGCAATTCTTTAAGAAGTAAACAGACAAAGGAATCAGGTGGGCCATGACCAGCAGTTTCACAAGGCCAGGTGGAGTTACAGTAGCCACCCTCTATCGTGCTGAACCTATGATTATTCTGGGAAGCCACAGAGCCCAAATGACGAGGACTATTCGACGAGGAAAAGTCGCGACGCGCTGGGTACAGATGAAAGACACATCGTCACCCGAGTCTGTAGTATCCCAGCCTCCGAACCGAGAAGCAGACTACGTGGGCCAAATTATCGCCGTTGCCACTCGTCCCGCAGCCTCGCGAAGCTAACGCTCCGATTTCCGCTCCCATCGAGGCAGCCAGCCGTGCCAGCCGTTGAGCAGTGCCCGCATCGTGACGACGTTCAGCTCGAAGATGGCGAAGAGTCAGGTCGCTGCCGTTTGTTGTGTGAGATCGTCAATTGCGGCCAGGACTTAGCCTCATTCCGCGTGCCCCGAGCTGCCTGCGAAGCGTGTGTTGACGGGGTCCCACCCGCCGTCGACCGTCTCAATCCGGTCCTGGCGTCCTTCCTGTATTCGGCGGCAGCCGAGATTGTCGAACTGGACGGAACGCCGTCGTGCGATGAGATCCGGGCAGAGGAGCTTCAGAAATTTGCGAGATCGTTCCTCGAAGTTGCTGTGTCTGGTGGACGTTCGAGTTCCGCCCGGCCGCGATCGTTTCGAGGCTGCTGCCACCTGGGCGAAGTAACGGGATACAGACAGCAGCCTTCGATTCAAGGCATGATCCGAACCGCCGTTCATGAATGTCATCATCCAGCGCATGATTTGACGACTGAAGCCACCTGCACTGCGTGCCTCGATTGGTCAAGTATGCACAACTCGCAGGGCGTTGAGCTGGCCAGCATCCTTCCGCGTCCGCCTTCGTGGCACAACAGTTCGCCAAATCAATGGGCGGTCGGGATGACCACCGCACCTCGGCGAATTCCGACTCTTGAAACAAGCCTCGACTATCTGAAGCGTGCTGGCTGGAGCGACGTCCGACTGGCAGTCGATGGCGCGGCGAGCTTGCCACCAACAAGAAATGTCGCAGACATCACTCTGCGAGCTCCCGCAGTTGGCGCGTGGCCGAATTTCTATCTGACGCTGTTGGAATTGACACTCGGCCAACCCGACGCCAACACAATTATGATGGTTCAGGACGACGTCCAATTCTACGATCGTGAAAACGTCCGTGAATATCTTGACTCCATACTGTGGCCATCAGACACACCGGGAATCATCTCGCTCTATTGTTCTGCTGCGTACACGCGCGAAACATCGGGCTGGACGATCGCTGATGATCGCTGGGAATGGGGCGCGCTGGCGTTTGTCTTTCCGGCGGATCTGGCGCGTCGATTTGTCTGCGATCCGGAAGTCATTCAACATCGATCGACTGATCGTGGATTGCGGTTCATCGACGACGTGATTGGTGAATGGGCCCAACGGAATGAGATCCCGATCTGGTATCCGTCACCAAGTCTGGTTCAACATCTGGGAGACACGAGTACCGTCTGGCCGGGGGTGCCGGCTGAAGGCTACCGCCGCGCGGACTCATTTGTTGGTGACCTTTGACGGTCGCTGAAACGGGCCGCACGCCAGGTCAAACAGCATCCCAGTGAACAGCGATGTGAGCGTCACGCAACGCAGTATTGGAAATCCCAGGCCATCTTCCTGAGCGGGGTTCTGAGGACACTCCGCCTGATTCTCAGGCGTGTCGGCCGCCGTCATGGTAAAGCCATCCAGCAACAGGACGCGGCCACCGCTCGACTGCGAACGAACTTCTCCCACCACACGAGGCGAGAGGTTCACAGCGCTGTCCGTGTCGATGTCGTCATGGCTGACCTGCAGTTCGGCTTCCAGAGCGATCCGCCGCGTGATGTCCCGCACGACCTCGAACGGAATCTTCAGTCGAGCACGACAATACGCGCCCGTGTTGGTGTCACACACATGCCGCCCGAGCGTGA
>JBLFXD010000486.1:0-5970 GCA_047611045.1 Planctomycetaceae bacterium
GAAGTTTCTGAGCCTGACAGATCGTTCTTTTCTTTGACGTCGTTGGCGACGTCGAAGAACGTGCCGTTGCGGTAGAGCTTCCAGCGTTTGTCTCGAACGAACTGTTGCGGCTTGGAACGTTCGGGGCGAGGGCAGTAGAAGCAGTGCACCCATTCTCGTGGCTGGCCGGGTTCGCCTCGCAGTTGAGGGGCGAATGATCTGCCGTCGATCCCGGTTGGTACTTCGAGACCGCAGGCGTCGAGACATGTCGGCAGGAAGTCTGAGAAGTCGACGAGTTCTTCGTAGACTCGCCCTTTCGAAATTGTGCCCGGCTGAAGAGCGACCATCGGGACTCGCGTGCCTGCGTCGGTAGTCTTGCCTTTTCCGCCTTTGATCTGGACGCCGTTCAGTGTGGAGTTGATCGCGACGTTCGTCCCGTTGTCTCCGCAAAAAATGATCAGCGTGTTTTCGGCAATGCCCAGCTCCTGGGTTTTGACGATGACCTTGCCGATCAGCTTGTCCATGTAAGCAACCATGTCCTCGAAGTTGCGTTGCTTATTCTTACTTTTGAGCGACTCGCTGTCGGGCGTCGGATCAAACGGGTTGTGGACCAGGATCATCGGGTAGTAGATCAGAAACGGTTCCGACTTCTCGCGTTCCATAAAGTCGAGGACATATTCGTTGACGACGTCCGGGCCGTACGCCGTTTTCTTGCCGAAGGGCCGATTTTCGCCGTCGATGTTGAGCAACGGTTGCCAGAATCGAGAGCCGAGTTTGTCGACCTGCCACAGGCAGTGCTGGTCAAAGCCTGTCTGGTCAGGCCACGCACCTTTGAGTCGGAACTGTTCTTTGTAATGTTCCGCGCCGAGCAACTGCCATTTTCCAGCGACCAGAGTCTTGTAACCGGCTTCTTTGAAGTAGTGGCCGATCGTCTTCTGGTCGCTGTTCAGAACCGAGAATGCGGAGTAATTCCGAACGTTCGAGATCCCCGTCATGATTTTGACGCGGCTCGGAGTGCAGAGTGGCTGCGAATAGCAATGCGTAAACAGCATTCCGTTCTTCGCCATGCGGTCGATGTTCGGAGTGCTGTACTGCTTACTTCCGTAGCAGCCGAAACATTCGTAACCGACGTCGTCGGCCATGATCAGAATGACGTTCGTCATTTTCGCGGCCGCTTCGACGCGTGCTGGTTGAGTTGCCGACAGCACGGCCGCGACAAGCAGGAGCCGTACGATGGATGATCTCATGATGTATTCCTGATTCGATCGGAGGGGCGATCGAGTTTATCAACCTCGGTCGTTTGGACGAGTGACCGACAACTGTTTGAGACCGAAAGTTATGTGGCTATGCTCTGCCTCTCTGGATCGGTCCCGAATCTAAGTTCCCGGCTTGAACGAGGAATGATTAGTTTCAGTCATTCCCGCGCAGGCGGGAACCCAGCGAATCTCAATGCGGACTGATAAAACTGGGTGCCCACTCTACTTAGCAGGAGCATGGTCACGTTGTCGCACTTTGAGTTTGAACTTGAGCACACGGATACCGGATCGTCGGCGCGGGCCGGGATCTGGAAGACTCCGCATGGCGCGGTGGAGACTCCTTGCTTCATGCCGGTTGGGACGCTGGCGTCGGTCAAGGGGCTGACGCCGGACCAGTTGCGGCAGGTTGGTGTGCAGAAGGTTCTGGCGAATACTTATCACCTGGCTCTGCGGCCGGGTCCGGAAGTGGTGGCGGAACTCGGTGGGCTGCACAAATTCATGAGCTGGGACGGGCCGATCCTGACGGACAGCGGCGGGTTCCAGGTTTTCAGCCTCGCGAAGTTGCGGAAGCTCGACGAAAACGGAGTGAAGTTTCGGTCGCACCTGGATGGCAGCTTGCTCGAATTGACTCCCGAAAGCGCGATGCGGATTCAGGAGCAGCTCGGAGCTGACTGCATCATGTGTCTGGACGAGTGTCCGCCGGCCGATGCTCCTCGCGAGCAGATGCTGGCGGCGGTTGACCTGACGACTCGCTGGGCGAGGCGCTGCCGGGATGCTCATCAGCGGGACGATCAGGCGTTGTTCGGCATCGTGCAGGGCGGGATCGATCGCGAAATGCGGGAACGATCCGCGGAGGCTCTGTTGCCGATTGACTTTCCAGGCTACGCGGTTGGAGGGCTGAGTGTCGGGGAAGCACCGCCTCAGATGTACGAAACGCTCGACTTCACGGTGCCGATCCTGCCGGAAGACCGACCGCGTTACCTGATGGGGGTCGGCACGCCGACAGACCTGATCGAAGGCGTTTCGCGGGGGATCGACCTGTTTGACTGCGTGATGCCGACTCGGAATGGTCGCAACGCTCTGGCGTTTACGAGTCTCGGAAAGCTCCGAATTCGCAATGAGCAGTTCAAACTTGATGATTCGCCACTCGATCCCGAGTGCGAATGCCCGACCTGTAAGCAATTCTCGCGAGCCTATTTGCGGCATCTGTTCATGGTGAAAGAGATGCTCGGGCCGATTCTGCTCTCGTGGCATAACATCGCATTTTACCAGAAGTTAATGCGAGACATGCGGCAGGCGATTCGTGAGGATCGGGGGGCTGAGTTTCGATCCGTTCAACTTGCCCGGTGGAATGCGTCTTCCTAAGATACCGCCCTTCTTTCGGCAGGTCTGGCGGTAAGTCGTTTTCAGAGCAGAGTTTTTGTCTCTCTGAAGATCACGCTGCCGGGCTCGTTCGAGTTCAGATTCGAACATTTTTTCAGCGAGATGCCTGCCACCCCTGTCTGTTGCGAGCGAGTTCTGTGCGGATTGTCCGTCGACGGCCCGTCCAAACTGGTTGCTCGCGTTGACCTATTCAGAAAACGACGTCGATGCATTCCTGGCTATCTTTCACGTTCCTGTTGGCGGAAGAGAACGTTGTCGACCCTGCGGCTGAGCAAAGCCCATGGGGAGGCCTCCTCCCGCCGATGATCATGATCGCGGTTTTCTATTATTTCATGCTGCTTCGTCCTCGCGCTTCTGAGGAGAAAAAACGCAAAGCAGTTCTTGAAGGCCTTAGAAAGAACGACCGAGTCGTGACTGCGGGAGGAATCATCGGGACGGTGGCGCAAGTCTCCAACGATGGCACCGAAGTCACGCTGAAGGTCGATGACTCAACTCGTATTAAATTCCGACGCAGCTCCATCAGTTCAGTTTTGACCGACGAAAAGGATTCCGCGGCCAAATCCTGATGCCAGTTCTGCCGCACCTGATCGCGTTTCAGCAAACGAGGTCACCGCAGCACTCGGCGACGCTCCTGATGGTTACCCTCATTGTCGATAAGGATTCCGATCGATGTTTCTGCTTCTTGCACAAGAAAAGGCTGTCGAAGCCGCCGAAGCCGCCGAAGCTCCAGTTGGCGCTTCTGGCTGGCTGATTTTCTGTCTTATCTTTGCGGTCATGTTCCTGCCGTACATCCTTGGGTCGTTGATTGGCAAGGCGTTTCGGTTGAAAGATTTCAGCAGCCGAATCGGGACGGTCCTGTTCTGCATCGCCATCGCCGTCGTGCCGATGACCTACCAGCTCGCTCAAGGTAAGGCGCTCGGAGACTGCTTCCGACTCGGCATCGACCTCGCCGGTGGAACGAACCTCGTTTACCAGGTCGATATGACCGCCGCTAACGAGTCCGGCAAAGACGTTAATCGCTCGATCGACAACATGGTTGGTGCCATCAACCGGCGTATCAATCCATCGGGTACCGAAGAAGTCACGGTTCGCCGAGTCGGCTCAGACCGGATCGAAATCATCATTCCGGGTGCCGATCAGGCTTACGTCGACGAAATGAAAGATCGAATCACTCGACTGGGATCGCTCCAGTTCGAGATCCTCGCTACTCCAAACAATGGCGAACATCGACCGTGGATTAAAACCGCCGAAGGGATGTCTCCTGCCGAGAACAAAGTTCGCGAAAACGGTCGAACGGTGGCGCGTTGGGTAGACTTGGCTGAAGGTGAGGATGTTAGTCGAGGTGGCGGAGAAGTTTTGGCCTCGGTTCATCGTACCAGGAAAGGCAAAGAGAACACTGACGTCGAGCAGGTGCTTGTTGTTGTGACGCCCGAAGCGAAGCAAGTCACGGGTAAATTTCTTGTCCGAGCCAATGAGACGATGGATGAAAGCGGCTACGCCGTTGCTTTTACATTCGACAATATTGGCGCGAACCGGTTTCGAGAGTTGACGTCGGAATACAAACCCCAGAAGGACGGCAAAAAATATCGACTGGCGGTTCTGCTGGATGACAAAATTCAGTCGGCCCCGCTTTTGAACGCCGTGATCGGAGCCCGCGGCCAGATTACCGGCGACTTCACGCGTGATGAAATCCAATCACTGGTCAGTGTTCTTAATGCCGGTGCTCTCGATGTTCCGCTGGTCGAGGATCCGATCAGCGAGTTTACGATCAGCCCGACGCTGGGTGTCGATATTCGTAACAAAGGCATCTTTGCGATTCAGTTGTCGTGCGTCGTCGTGATCGCGTTCATGGCCCTCTACTATCTGAAAGCCGGCCTGATTGCCGTGCTCTGTCTGATGCTGAATATTCTTCTGATCATGGGTGCCATGATCTTCGTGCAGGGCACATTCACTTTGCCAGGTCTGGCGGGACTCGTACTGACGATCGGGATGGCGGTTGACGCAAACGTTCTGATCTTTGAGAGGATTCGCGAGGAGCTTGCCAAAGGTGCCAGCATCCGTATGGCGATTCATAATGGATTCGACAAAGCCTTCACGGCGATTATTGACTCGAACCTGACGACGCTGATCGTCGCCGTTGTTCTGTTCATGATCGGAACAGACCAGGTCAAAGGTTTTGCCGTAACGCTCTTTATCGGCATCGTGATGAGTATGTTCTCGGCGTTGTACTTCGGCCGGTTGGTCTTCGAAATCCTCGAGCAGAAACGCATCCTGAAGAATCTTCCGATGCTTTCGATCGTCAAATCGCCAAGTCTCGATTTCATCGGCAAACGCAAGCTGGCAATGTTCGCTTCACTCTTCGTGATCTGCGCCGGAATGCTCGGATTCACTTCTCGAGGTGAAGAGAACCTCGACATCGACTTCCGTGGCGGAACGATGGTCACGTTTGAGTTTGACGAAGCTCGCAAGCTGACTGACTTCCGAAGCAACCTCGAGTCAGAGTTCGATGCCAGCATCACTGTCGAGCGTTTGACCCTGGAAGGCGAAACTCAGGAAGCCGACTCCGGCCGACGGTGGCGACTGCGAACGACTGTCGAGAAAAAAGAAATGGTCGAAGACGGTGTTTCGAAAGCGCTTGGCGATATGGGGCTGAGGACGGTCTCAGTTGAGAATACGGAACTAGCCGAGATCGCTGCGGCAGCCGAGCCAGCCGAAGGCGAGCAGGTCGATCCTGAAGAGTCGGCGTTCGCCGGGGGCCAGGAAACAACGTTGACCTTCAGCGACGAGATCACGGTGACGACCGCCTCGAGAAATCTGGAAGACTCCATCAAGAAGCTGAACGGCGACAAGTACGGCAGCCCTGGTGACCTGTTCCGCGTGACCGGGATCGCCGGCAGCGGAGTTGACGCTGAAGAAAGTCAGGTTCGAAAGTTCAGCCAGGTGAAGCTCGAAGCGTCGAATGAGCTGGAAAAGGAAGACCTGACCGCAGCTCTGGCCGACATGCAGGCCGACATGAGTACATCGCCGCTGTTTGAAGAGGTCAGCAAGTTTGCTAAGTCAGTCGGTGGCGAAATGCAGCAACAGGCAATCATCGCAATGTTGATCAGCCTTGCTGCGATCATCATTTACGTTGCTTTCCGTTTCCAACGAGTCACGTTTGGTTTAGCAGCCGTCGCCGCTCTGGTGCATGACGTGCTTGTCGTGCTGGGAGTGGTTGCTCTGGCTTCACTGGCCAGCGGCGGAGCATTCGGCTCGTTACTTGGGCTGTACGATTTCAAGATCAACCTGCCGATGATTGCCGCGTTCCTGACGATCGTCGGTTACTCATTGAACGACACGATCGTCGTCTTCG
>JBLFXD010000487.1:0-5959 GCA_047611045.1 Planctomycetaceae bacterium
GCTGCCTCGTTCGTAGCGTTCCGCCAGAAGTGTGAATAACACTGACCCCCGGAAAAGTTCAAGACAGCTCGCGGCTCTGCTGCACGTAACCCAGGTCGTCGATGATCAGTCCCTCGAAGCTCGACAGTTGCTTGATCATCTTCGGCAGACGCAGGTCTCGTTTGGCGATCAGTAACTGTTGCACCAGCAGACTGCATGTCGTGAACAACAGGCTGCGGCCCTGCAGTATCAATTGCTCCGACAGCGCACATAACGCGTGACTCTTTCCCGAGCCGGGTTTGCCGAACAGTAGCACGTTCTCGCGACGGTCCAGGAACGAGCCGTCCCGTAAAGTTTCCAACTGCCAACCACATGTAACGGCAACCGATTGAACTTGAAGGCGGTGCCGACCGCAGCGGGTTCGAGCTACCGCTCGAATGTGGAATGTCAGGCCGCCTGGAAAGAGATCACGCAAGCGTTGAAAAATCCCATGTCTTGCCGGGATGAAGTTTCGATCGCGTCATCAGTCGTTTGATGCGGCCTTCGCGCCGAGCTTCGCATTCCCGTGTCGTCAGTTCCGAAAGATATTCCAGGTGACTCAGGTTCTCCGCCTCCGCGGGTGGCCCAGACAATTCTTTCAATTGTCCGCATGGCACCTTTCACCGTGTGGGCCAGTCGCAGCGTTTCCTCGGTGTTCCCCTCAGCGATGACCTGCGGCAGGCGGGATAGATTCTCGCGTGTCTCGTTGATGTACGACTCAGTGATCTCCTTAAGTGTCGCGTGGTCGCCGCGCAGTTGACGCAGTGGGCCAGTCCAGTCGACAAGCTTTTCCACCGGACCCGATTGCAGGATGCCGGACCCGATTGCAGGATGCCGGACCCGATTGCAGGATGCCGGACGTTGAGGGATCCGCGTACTTGAAGCCGGTCGCGTTGGCCATCGCCTGAGCCAGCGCTTCGCGGCCGACCGGCTTTGAAACGTAACCGTCCATACCCGCAGCCAGACAGCGTTCGCGGTCGCCCTGCATGGCGTGGGCGGTCATGGCGACGATCGGCTGGTGCCTGCCGGTGCCTGCCGGTGCCCTGTTCCGCCGCCCGGATTGCTGCAGTCGCCTCCAGGCCGTCCATCACCGGCATCTGCACGTCCATCAGAATGAGGTCGAAACTCTGAGTTTTCAGAACGGCCAGCGCTTCCTGGCCGTCGTTGGCCACAACGATGGCATGCCCGGCCCCGGACAGAACGGCCAGGGCCAGCTTCTGGTTGGGAATGCTGTCCTCGACCAGCAGGATCCGCTGCGGAGGCAGTTCACGGTCATCGGAATCGTCCAGCACGAGCCAGCCGTCTTCTGGTTGCTCGCCAATCCCCAATGTGCGGATCACGACGTTGTACAGCTCGGACAGCTTGACGGGTTTTGTCATTTGCGCGGCAATGCCCAGTTCCTCACATCGTCTCTGCTGCCCCGGCTCGCCAGCCGAAGTGAGGAAGATGATGTCGAGGCCTGACAGGCTGGCATTGGCCTTGATCATTCCGGCCAGGCCAAACCCGTCGATACGCGGCATATGGACATCAGAAATCAATAGACGGAACGGCTTGCCGTCGTCGACCGCCTCCTGCAGCAGATTGAATCCTTCCAGCGCCGACGCCGCAGTCACCGGTGCCGATGAAGCCCACGCCCAAGAATAGAATCATGTTATGGCGGCGAGCAAAGTAGCGAACGATCGCCACAATACCGACGACCAGGGCCAGCAGCATGGCCGTGACTTCCATGGTCGTGTGTAACTGCGTGTTGCCGTACGTCCAGGTGACGGATTCCATTACCGCGTACGTTAAAGCAAGGGCAACGGCCAGGCTGACATACGACCACTGTTTGACTGAATCCGGGTTCCGCATCTCGACCTGGCCCTTCTCAATTCGTCTGGTGTTTTCCGAACACCTTCAAAAAGATCATGCCCCGATCATACCCGAACTGACGGTAATTAGCAGAATCTACCGGCCCTCGCTGAGGAATAACTCGCCACTCGCCTTCGTCTGGCGGCGGCGGCTCGCCGCGTTTTTTGGCCGACAAATCAACCGGTTACAATCCCTCCCGGACGTCCGTCTTTGCATGGCACGTCGCACCACAACCAACCAGCGAGTGCTTCGAGCCCGGTTCCTGACGGTCCTGCCAGACATCCGCAGCACTCGGCGAAGCGACGCACGTACCTCTTGCGGATCGCCGGGCATCGAATGCGCCGCTCCAGTGCTCGGTCAGCCATGAAGTGAGGAGTTCGGCTCACTCATCACGACAGGGCTGTCAGAGCACTATTCTGGTTCCGTGCTGGAACGATCATGCCGTGTTGCAGAAGTCGCCGCGCGAAACGCTTCGGCGGCAGTCAGGAGTGCCGCTCCCAGCAGCACGACGTCTTTCACGAGGAACTGACCGGGTACGACCGACAAGGCGGGAAAACCGGCCGACGGTTCCCAGCCGGGCGTCGAGAACAGAAAGCTCAGCGTGCCCAGAAACATCGGGACCGTGGCGAGACTTCCCACCGCAGAGAGTTTCGGCGACATCGGACGCAGTGCGATCATCAGGCCCACGGCGACCTCAGCCACCCCCAGAAGTGTGGAGAAAGCGCGGACACTCATCAGCTCGTAGACCCAGCTCATCAGCGGACTGTTGGCGACCATCGGTTGAATCGCGGCCGCTTCGTAGGCCGTGAACTTCATTCCGCCGATCCAGACCATGACAAGTGCCAGCCCGTATCGAGTGACCTGAATCCCCGGTCCTTCGATCCGGCTGGCGAGGGCATTCTGGTCGTGTGCTGCCTGATTCTGTTCGACTGATGGATGCTGCTGTGTGATCGTGGCGGTCTGCATGGTTCTGCTCCTTGGCGTGTCAGTGACTGATTTGTCTGCGACACGTGTTTGAAGCGGCCAGACGCGAATGTCTTACGTTCGAATTCCAAAGTGTGGAATTCTTTTGACGGGCGACGGAAACGCCGGCGATGCTGCTGGGTTTCACGCTGCGGTCTTCAACTGAGCTGCGGGGTTCGCTGCCTCAGTTATCCATACCCTTGAGGACCTGCTGAAGAGCTTGAAACTCTTCGCGGCATTCATCGCAGGTGGAGAGATGGTGTTCTACGGCACGCAACCCGTCCGGGATTGATCTGTCGGCGAGCGTGTGCTCAGCGAACTCGGCTACCTTCGAAAGGCACCGTTCACAATCGATTTCGTCCTCTTTCGTGAGGCCGACCAATCGAACCAGTTTGTTGAGTTCATTCGAGGATAATGCCATGTGTTGATCTCAGTTCGCGACGGCGACAAGGTCTTCCGCTGTATAGCCAGCGGACTCAAGGCCGCGTCGAAGCTTACGGCGAGCATCGTGTGTCAGCTTGTAGATTGCGTTGCGATTGCTGCCGAGGTGGCGGGCGATTTCGTCCTGCGGCATGCCCTTGATCTCAGCCAGAAGTGCGGTTCGCTGCCTGTCGGTCAGGTCATTCTGAATGACCTCGTACATTGATTGAATCAGAGACGAGCGATCGAGGTCTTCATTGGGTCGGGCACCGCTATCGACAGCCTGAAGTGGCGACACATTGCCGTCCCCGACGACATCATCAAGCGACACGTCCTTCCAGCGACTGCGTCGTAAGTCATCGAATCCGACCCTGATCGCGATGGAAGTCGCCCATGTAAGAAACTGGCTTCGTCCTTCGAACTGGTCAAGCCGATCGAGAATCCGAATGAGCGAGTCCTGGGCGACGTCTTCCAGAAATGACTCATCAACGTTCCGACCGGAAAGAGCTCGGCGAAGATTGCGGACCAGCACGACACGCAGCTCGGCGATTGCCGGCTCGCGTTTCGCCTGTAGTTCTTCCAGCCAGCAGCTGTTGTCACGTGAAGTCATGAACCAGACTCGCCTCGCGCCGATACGACCGTCGTCGTCACGACGGTCACTATGTCAACCACTGAGTGTACTGCGGCTTCGAGAAATGTCACACCCGTGTGCGGCGGTTCCGACGTTGCCGCAGACGTGTTGAGAGGATGATCTCGGAATTGACGGCGCACAGAACAAGCCTCGGAATCATGAATGATTCCGAGGCTTGTTTGATCTCCTGCGATGTACAGCGAGCGGCAGTCATGCTGTGGCCGCGGTCGGCTTTGTTGCCGAAGCCGGCTTGTGCAGGCTGACGACCACCAGAACGGCGGCAGCGTTTGCCCAGTAAAACCACGCGTCCATTCCGGCGAAACCGATGGCAATCGGAGCGACCACGAACATGACGCCGACGGCAAAGTCCACCGCAAGATGAAACGAATAGGGCACGACATGAATGGCACCGGTTTCATGATCAGTCAACAGCGTCAGAATAAACGCGGCCACACCGGTTCCCACCGACAACCACAATGCCATCGGGTTCGATTGGCCGAGACCCAGTACGAACGGCATGGCCACCAGGATGATGGCGACAGGGTAGTCCAACATTGCATGAATCTTCTGAGTTACAAATCGAACGTTCATCACGATGCTCCAGATCGAGGGTTGTGCTGCCGGGCCGGAACCGATCGTCCGAACCTCGTCTTTGTAGTGCGGCTCACTTGCTGCCCTTTTTCACAACCCTTTGATGGAGCCAGAGCTTTACGTCTTACCTTTGATTCAAGAAAAAAGAAGCAGCCGAACTTCAGTCCAGAGCGAGAGACATCTCGATTCACAACCGAAATTCTCAGAGAGATATATGCTGCGGTTGCCGGTGTGGGTCGAGTAGCGCACGCACCTGCGTATCGAGAGCCTTCTTCAGCGGTTCTTCCGTGAGTCTGATCAATTATCTTGTGACGACGGATGAAACGGGAGCCGGAGCTGCGGTTGCGGGCCGGTTTTTTTTGTCAGGTCGGTGTCGAAGATTCGGACGGGGGTGTTGCCGGCGAGGTCTTCAAGAATGGGGGCCACGATCAGCCGGTGATCGGTCTCAAGCCACGGCACCGACGGCGTCAATAAGGCAACGGAATCGTCGTTCAGGAGAGTGATTCTGCAATCGACGCGGCGGCCTTGAGCGGTGCTGACCTCGACACAACGCTGGACCAGGGCATGATCCAGGGGCTCGCCGAAGTCGACTCGCAGTGGCTTTCGACTTCCTGTGGGTGGCAGAGTCAGCTTCCAGTTCTGCGGCAGGGGGCGTGAACGATCATCTGAAACGGTGCGAAACTCTTTTCGATACGCCTGTTCGATGGGCTGTCCATTTTGAGACTGCACGCTTCGCTCGATCAGCAGCGTGTAATTTCGCCCGGGGTTCAGAACGGGGCCGAAGTCTTCCCGCAGATTGACACCTTGCTTTACTCGCCCGGGATGAATCCACAACGTGAATCGCTGAGCGTCCTCAGTCCAGAGTTCCGTCCGTCGCCACGGATCAAGAATCTTCTTTCCATCGTCGTCCAATAGGTGAATAAGTTCGAAGATGGCTCGCCCCTCGCGCATTGGCTGTGAAAAGTGGATGTAGAACTTAAGCGAGTTTGCTGGAAGAGTGTCCGCAGCCGGGAAGACATCAGTCACTTTTGCGATGTCCGGCGGCGGTAAAGTCGGGGCGCGATGACTGACGGTCAGCGTGCCGCTCGCTGACAAGTGCAATGTCGCTGTGTAGGTTGCTCCGGCAGTCAAGCGAAACCGCGGCGTGAATGTCAGCTGCGAGCCGTTCCGCTGGTAATCTCCCAGCATGGAAGTTCCAGGTTTCCCGTCGGGGCTGACAATCGAAAACGTCAGGAACTGTCGCCCGGCCGGACGCGCAACGGCTCCTTCCGAAAGCGCGACGACCTGATCGGCCGGCAGCTCCGCGACGACCGAGACACGGAGCGGATCCTCGGTTAGGGGCACGACCTTCAGCGAAGGATTGCCTCCCAGCAGGGCTGCCAGCAATGCCAGCGAAACTGTCGACATGGCGTGTTCTCTGCGGCGTGCATGAGGTTACGGAAGCAGTACTGCTTCGAGGTTGAAGTCGTTTTCTTTTTTTCGCAG
>JBLFXD010000488.1:0-5940 GCA_047611045.1 Planctomycetaceae bacterium
CCGACCAGTACGGCCAGTGCTGGAAGGGTCAGAAACAGTCTTCGCAACGGAATCATGGCAGACTCCTAAAGTTAACGTGTGAGTTGGCGGAAGAAGCAGTCGACGTCAGCGAAAAAGAAACAGCGACGGCGCCGTTTAGTTTCGGTAAAAGTGTTGAAATTCGCGCTGCCAATGAGAATTTCAAACGACCAGAGTGCGAGACCGTTGAGCCTGCTCTTTGAGTTACGCAGTGATCTCAAAGAAAGAGCCGGCTGCTCCAGGCCCGCGATCGTTCGCTGACGCTGGAGCAGGACCGGCTTGTGACGAGTCTTCACTGAATGTTTTTTGAAGTCTTAGTGACTTCGTCAGGCAGAGCCCGACCTGCATGTGGCAGAGGATTCGTTATGCCTTGAGGCCGATGTTGATGTAGGCGTGGACGTGCGGATCGCCGCGGAAGTGCCACACGAAGGACGGGCCTTCGATTCTCCAGACGTCCCAGATCTTGTCGCCCTTGAGGTCGCCATCGGCGTAGTACGACATGTGCAGGCTGTCGAGCCCGCCGCCTTCTTTCAGAATCGACATCACTTCTTTGACGTCTTCTTCCCGGTAGATGCCCAGCAGCACTTTCAGCGTGTCTGCAACCAGTTCTTTCTGGTCGCTGCTGAGGTCCGAGACAGCGATGCCTGGGAACTTGCCTTTCTTACCTTGCAGAGCAACTTCGTCCTCACTGGGTGACTCTTCGAGCAATGCGATTTTGGCCTGCTTTGCATCGAGAGCCTTGAAGACTTCGTTGACCTGCTTCGTCTGATAATAGAAGAGGTTTTTCGCCGGGTCTTCCGGGCTGTGCCCGTAGACGATCGGCCCGCCAAAAGCGGCTCCAGGAGCGCTGTTGCCGTCAGCTCGCAGCGTCAGGTGGCGTCCGGTCAGTTCCCACTGGAATTGTTTGGTGCCGGGCTCGCCAAAGATGACCATCGAGTACCGACCGATTCCATTGCCATCAGCTTTCATTTGACGAGTCAGACGATCGTAGCCATCTTCGCTGGTGATGCCTTTGACAATCTGATTGACCAGATCCTGCTGCTCGTTGGAGTAAAAATCGCTGCCGATCGCGATCTTCGAAATCTTCCAGTTGGCGTCGATGTGGTGACGGAGCTCGTGATCGAACGGCAGGCAAACCATAGCAGCCTGCTGATCGCTGAACGTGTCGTACAACGCTTTGACGGCCGTTTCGGCCTTACTTTTTGCCGAGGGTGCAGCAAGGGCTGTCGACGTGCCCGGCAGAAGTTGAGCAGCACCGACAGTCGCGGCAGAAACGCCCATAGTTCTAAGGAATCCGCGGCGGCTGACGCGGTCACCAAAGGCGTCGAGAATTGGTGATTCCGAAGAAGTTTCACAATCGGGGCATAGACGTTGAGGCCGTTTGTCCATGAGAGCGTCCTTAATGAGGCGGGAACTGAGCAGTACCAATGCTCATATTGGTACTGTATTTCCTTGCCGCTCGTCCACTCGATGGCAGAATTCCAGCCCAACTTCTCGACGTGCGGGCAGAACGGGCGGCTGACAGTCTCAGGGCGTTCGTCTCAGTAGTACCTGATAACCGCCGTCAGAGGGATCGCCCGGAATGAACTCCTGCGTCTCAACGAGCTTAAAGTCGGTCGACTTCTGCAGGAACTGCGTCACGACTCCGGAGTTCTCTTCAGGTTCGACGCTGCAGGTTGAGTACACAATTTTGCCGCCGGGCGCAACGAGCGTCGCGGCCGCGCTGAGCAACCTATTCTGGGTTGCGGCCAGTTCGTCGATATCTTCCGGAGTAATCCGCGAGCGAACTTCCGGACGCTTGCCGAGCACTCCGGTGTTCGAGCAGGGGACGTCGATCAGGATCGCGTCGAACGGTCCTTCAGGAAGTTCAGACAGGTCTTCGCGAATGACCAGCGGCTGAATCATCGACGAGAAGCCAAGTCGGTCGGCGTTCTCTTCGATACGTCGCAGCCGGCCGAGGTCCACATCCGTCGCGACGATGCTTCCTTCGCCATTCATGAGTTCGGCGAGGTGGGTCGTCTTTGTGCCCGGAGCGGCGCACAGGTCGAGAACTCGCTCGCCAGGTTGGGGTGCCAGCAGTGCCGCTGCCGACATAGCGGTTTCATCCTGAACGGTAAAGTGGCCGTCTGTGAATCCGGGAAGATCGACGATGCGAAATGGTCCTTCGTAGCGAATTGACTCCAGGCGGTCGCCGGCTTCCAGCAGCGTCGTCGGTTCGGCAGCTGCGGCCTGACGCATTTTGGCGAGCAACTCGTCACGCGTCGTTTTGAGCGGATTGACACGTAGCGAAAGCGGCTGTCGAAGATCGAACCACTTCGCCATCTGAAGCAGTTGATCCGGCGAAAACCGAGCACTCCAGCGAGTGACCAGCCATTCCGGCAACCCGAACGCAGCCGTGATGTACCCAGGCAGGTCCGTTTCGGGCGGTGGGAAAACATCCTTGCCAATGTTCCGGTATCGAATTTCTGTCACGCGAAACGCCGGAGTCTTACGCGGATCAATCTCCGGTACTGACCGTTCTTCGACGACTGGCTCGGGAACAACAATCGGCTCGGGAACGGGAGCCGGTTCCTCGACTGGGGCTGGAGATTTCGCAGCCGTGGCTTTCGCCCACGGAGAATCAGCGGGGGCTGGCGTGATCGTCGGCGAGGAAGCAGACGCTTCGGGAATGGTGCTCTCTGCCCGTTCTTTAGCGGCAGCTCGTGCTTCCAGCAACGCGGGGCGCACACTGACAGGCACTCGACTGGCCGACGGAGTGTCTTCAAACGACTCGTCGATTTCGCGAGCGATCGACCGGAAGACGCCATTCATGAACCCGCACCAGCGAGGCTGCTGTGCCCAGCGTCCGAGTTCCACGGTTTCGTGCACGGCGGCGTGGACGGGAACTCCGTGCATGAATACGAGCTGGTAGAGACCGACCTGAAGCAGCGTCCAAAGTTGATCTTCGATGCTGTACCGCGCCCGAGTGACGTAGGCTCCCAGCAGGGCATCGAGTGTCGCCTGCCGTCGAACGACGCCGTTGACGAGTTCCGAAATGAACGGCCGATCGTACTTCGAAAGATTCTTAACCGTCGTTGACTTTGGAGACGTCTTCCAGGGAGACGCGGAAGCGTCGGGACCACTTTCAGACTGTCCGCCAACCTTGGCGCCAAGTGGTTTCTTTCCGGGAAAGCTTCGTCCGAGCCCTTCCAGCTTTTCATCCAGCAGTTGGCCGACGAACGCCTGGGTCCGCTTATGCTCATCCAGAATCACGAGTGCGAGCTGCCGGTCGGTCGTTGGCCGAGGCAGACCTTCGACTGCCGCACGGCCTCGCTGTTGGAAGCGTTTCTGGCCAACTTCACTTTTGCGGAATCGCAGCGGGTCACGTTTCTTCATGAGTTGGTTCCGCAGAGCTTTTCAAGATCGCTGAAGAAGTGAGGGTACGTTTTACCAGTACAGGAAGGATCGGAAATGCGAATCCCTTCGGTGCGAAGTCCAGCCAAGGCAAAACTCATGGCCATGCGGTGATCATCGTAAGTCTCGATGGTTGCAGGCTGGATTGCTCCGGGCGTGATCGCAAGCCCGTCGTCCAACTCTTCGGCTTCGACTCCCATCCGGCGAATTTCGTTCACCACTGCGGCGACGCGGTCAGTTTCTTTATGACGCATGTGGCCAACGTTGCGGATCCGTGTCGGCCCTTCTGCAAACAATGCGACAACGGCCAAAGTTTGAGCGGTGTCGCTGATTGCGTTCATGTCGATGTCGACGCCGGTCAGCTTGCCGCCCTTAACCGTGATTGTGTCGTCGCCGTAATCGACTTCGCATCCCATTTCTTCCAACGCTTCCACAAAGTGTACGTCGCCCTGGAGTGCGTAACTGGTGAGTCCTTCGACAGTCACCTGTCCGCCGGTTATCGCCGCAGCCGCAAAGAAGTAGCTGGCGGCTGAAGCGTCGGGTTCGATCGCGTAATTGGTCGCCTTGTACTGCTGTGGCGAGATCGTAAAGCGATGCGGATCCGGACAGAGCACCGTCACTCCAAACTGAGCCATGACGCCCATCGTCATGTCGATGTACGGCTTGGAAACCAGCTCGCCC
Organism: Planctomycetaceae bacterium; assembly: GCA_047611045.1. Lineage (GTDB taxonomy): Bacteria > Planctomycetota > Planctomycetia > Planctomycetales > Planctomycetaceae > JABMPE01. The sequence continues at coordinate 4,093 of JBLFXD010000488.1, forward strand.
GTGACTTCAATATCGACCGTTTTCGATCCACACGGAGCAGCCATCAGCAACGCACTGAGATACTGGCTGGAGATATTTCCCGCCAACGACGTCTTGCCGCCGGACAGTCCCTCAGCCTTCATGCGGACGGGTGGGCAATCCGTTCCGAGTTCACATTCGACGTCGACACCGAACTTCGTCAACGACTCAACGAGATGCGAGATCGGCCGCTCCCGCATGCGCTCGTTGCCGTCGAGCCAGTACTCGCCGTTGCCGAGCGAACAGAACGCCGTCAGGAATCGAATGCTCGTCCCGCTGTTTTCCAACCAGAGGTCGGCTTTCTCGGCAGGAGGTTTCCCGCCGCAGCCGGTGACTTCCATCGTGCAGTTTTCGACGTCGTGCGTGACGGGAACGCCCAGACGATTCAGGCTTTCCACCATGACGCGCGTGTCATCACTGGCGAGAACCCCGGTCAGCTTCGTCGTTCCTGAAGCCAGCGCAGCAGTAATCAAGGCCCGATTGGTCAGGCTCTTGGAGCCGGGCGGCCGAATTGACCCTCGGACCGGTTCAGTTACCGGCTTGACGAGGTACGCATCTTCCATCGTTTACAGAAATCCCATCGCTCAGAAAGAAAACGAACCCGGCCTCCCGAGGAAACCGGGTTGTGATTATCAGGCTTTTGACGTCGCTGGTAGGGTGGGCACTGCCCACCAATTGAACAATTCTGGTGGGCACTGCCCACCCTACTTCTTGTCTTCCTTTTTTGTAGCAGCCGGCTTCTTCGTTTCCGGTTTCTTCTCCAGGTCGGCCTTGGTCAGCTTGCGGAGCTTAATGTCTTTTAATGCTCCCGTCGTCTGCCACGTGCAGAATCCCAAGGGTTTCGAGGCGTCAACTTCGATTCGCACCGTAAACTTCTGATCGACGATTGGCACGTCGAGAATCTCATCACCGTCGATCCACGCGTTGATTGCGTCATCGGTGACTCGAATGCGGAATTTGTACCACTGTTTCGCCTTAAACGCGCGGTACGACGTCGTCTCATTTTCTGAGGCATCGTAGGTGTCGATTGACGACAGCCCACAAACTCCGCCGCCCCAACCTCCGCAGATTAACGAGCCATACCCCTTTTGAATGGGCAGTGTCAGGCCGCAGAAGAAGTCGAAGCCGTCGACTCTCATCGCCTGAAACGTGATTTCGTAGTTCGACCGAGGAATCACTTTGGCGTCCTGCCAGGTAATGCCCGTCAAGTCTGATCCGACTTCCATCGTCAGGACACCGTCTTCAACGACAACTTCACCTTCACCACCGAAATTGGTCGACTTCCACCCCTTCAGCGACTTGCCGTCGAACAGGGAGATGACGTTCTTGTCCTTCTCAGGCTTCTTGCCCTTTGTTTTCTTTTTGGCAGCATCTTCAGCAAAGACGGACCCGGCGAGCAGAGCCACACAAACAAAAACGACAGAATGAAGTCGCATCTTTAACTCCTGAATTTCAAACCTGCGGTCTAAATTTGTGATCAGTCACCAGGAATCAGACCGTACGGAATTCTGAATCGAACCGCTGAGCTGCATCGTGATCTCGCGAAGTGAAGATGGCAACTGAACCGTTCAACTGCCCGTCGAAACTTCCATCCACCGGTTCTGATAGCTTAGTAGTCGAGTTCGCAAATTCGCATAGGGTAACCCGAAGCGTCAGCGAGGGTTTTGAATGCGTCAGAGTCCCTCGCTGACGCGCTTTGAAGTTGCACGGTTTCGGACAGCAGCAGATTTGGCCGAAGGCCATTCCTCACCGTAGCCTGGGGCATCGCCCCAGGGGGCCGAAAAAACAAGGCCCTTTTGGCCGAAGGCCATATTCACGTCACACAGCGAT
>JBLFXD010000489.1:0-5935 GCA_047611045.1 Planctomycetaceae bacterium
ACCGAACCATGCGTCAGACAGTTTCACGAGGCGTTCACGCTGGCGGTGCATTTATACCGGTTGGCGGCCTGGCGTGTTTGCTCGCATTCAGTCTGGTATCGGTCGGTCGCGCCGCGGACGAGGCCGCGTTTGGCCGAGATGTACGATCGACTCTGGCCGCTCACTGCCAGCAGTGTCACGACTCAGACGGAGCCAGCGGCGGAATTGAGTTCGAGTCGCTGACGTCGCCCGATGTCGCGATGAGCCGTTACCGGATGTGGAAGAAAGTCGTCGAGCAGGTTTCGACCGGCACGATGCCTCCGGAAGGTGAAACGCCGCTGACCGCTGACGAGAAGCAGCGTCTGCTCGCATGGGTCGAGAACGCCTTTGATACCAGCCAGCATCCCGATCCCGGTCCGCCGCTGGTTCGGCAACTGACGCGCGAGGAATACTCGCAGACGATGCGTGATCTGCTGAAGTTCTGGCACGACTCGGCCGGACAAGCCGGCATTCCGCACGAATCCGTCGTCGATGGTTTCGCCAATCGAGCCGGCGGGCAGGTGCTCGAATCGTCTCTGATGGAGCGGTACTTCACGGCCGCCGATATCTCACTCGACAAGCTGTTCCTGGAAGGGAACACCGGCGGACCTCGCCGCGACATCGGCATCAGCGGAGACGTCGCCGAACTCGCCGCCGCCTGGCAGAAACATCTCTCGGCGCCCGATCAAGTCGAGGCACAGCCCGAGCTACCCAGCTCCGAGGCGCTCCCGCATCTGGCTGCTCGGCAGGTTCTACACAAATTCATGCGTCGAGCGTTTCGCCGTCCCGTCAGCGACGACGAAGTCGAGCGGTACGCTCGCATTGCCGACACCGCTCTCGACTCCGGTGACGATTTCGCGGCGTCTCTTCGCAAGGCGATGAAGCCGGTGCTGGTCTCTCCGCACTTTCTGCTGCGAGTCGAACGGAACCCGGTCGAGTCCGGCAGCGTGGCTCGGGTCTCTGACCACGAACTGGCGGTGCGATTGTCGTACTTCCTGTGGGGATCGATGCCCGACGACGAACTGTTTGCGGTGGCCGATCAGGGCTCGCTGTCACAGCCGGAATTGCTGGAGCAGCAGGTGCGTCGGATGCTCGCTCATCACAAAGGCGAGGCGCTGACGCGGCACTTCCTGACGAAGTGGCTGCAGCTCCCGCAGCTCCACAAGTCGCTGCCTCAGCAGAACGTGTTTCCCACATTCACGCGCAGCCTGCGGGATTCAATGGAACGCGAAACGTGGATGTTCTGTGACAACCTGCGCAAGGAAGACCGCAGCATCCTGGATCTGCTCGACGCCGATTACACATTCGTCAACGAAGAGCTTGGTCGTCACTACGGAATCACCGATCTGCCGTCAAAAGACTTCGCGAAGGTTGCACTGCGACCGGAACATCACCGAGGCGGACTGCCCGGTATGGCGAGCATGTTGACGATGACTTCACACACCGACCGAACGAAGCCGACGGCGCGTGGCAAGTGGATCCTGGAAGTCCTGCTGGGATCTCCGCCACCACCACCGCCCGCGAATGCCGGCTCGTTTTCACCGCCTGACAAAGATCGTCCCGAGCCGGAATCGTTTCGCGAGAAACTCGGACAGCACGCGTCGAATCCAAATTGCGTGGCCTGTCACCTGCGCATTGATCCGTTGGGATTTGCTCTGGAGAATTACAACGCCATCGGAGCCTGGCGTGACGACGTGGGTGGCAAGGCCATCGACAATAAAGGCATGTTGCCCGGCATCGGCGAGTTCCAGGGAGTTGATGGTCTGCGGCACGTGTTGAAATCGAAGCAGCCAAAGTTCGTCCGCAACCTTGTCGAGCAGACATTGAGCTACGCACTCGGACGCGACGTCAGCTACTACGACGAACCGACCATCGACGCGATCATCGCCGCGATGGAAGAGGACGATTACCGCTTCTCGCGATTGATTCTTGAAGTGACCAAGAGCTTTCCATTTCAGCATCGGCGCGGAATTGTCGATTCCAGTGAGTAAGCAGCGATTCGCATGAGCCGCAGATGACCACAGATCATCCATCAGAGTCCGCCTTCTGATCTGCGTTCATCCGTGTCTATCTGTGGCTGACTCAAAACACTCTGTCCGAAGCCTTCGTTTTCCGGACATATAACGCCACCGCAAATCATCATCCTGGAGCTTCCACCATGCCACCGATTCCTCGTCGCACATTCATCCGTGGTGCAGGCGTTCTCGCCGCGCTGCCGTTTCTCGAATCTGTGATACCGAAAGTCCTGCGAGCTGATGATCGGCCGTCGACAGTGCAGCCGCCGTTGCGGTTTGGAATCTTTACCGTGACCGGCGGGACGGTTTCGGAATCGTGGGTTCCTCAAGAGACCGGCGACCTTCAGAAACTGCCGTCGATTCTGCGACCGCTCGAAGCTCACAAGAGCGAGCTGCTGGTCCTGTCGAACCTCGCTCAGTCCGGCGACTCGAGCGGCGGCATCAACGCGCACGAGCATTGTGCTTACCTGCATCTGACGGCCTCGAATTCTGTCGGCAAGGTTGATGGCAAGCCGGTCGCCGGGCAGTCGGTCGATCAGCGAGCGGCCGACATTCTCGGGCCGAACAGCCTGCTGCCGTCGATGCAGCTTGGGTACGCAGGCGGCGAGACGACTTACTTCTTCGATCGCCAGGGCCGCAGCCTGCCGGTGGAGCGGGATCCACGGCTGGCGTTCAACCGGATGTTTAAAGGCCGGCAACTGGTCGCTCCCAACTGGAAGCGCCGACTTGCATCCAGCACAGCTCAACCGGGACAGAACGAGCCTGGCAGCGGCGTGGCACCGACTTACGATCGTCAGGTTGTGGACCTCGTACTTGAGGACGCGAGGCGTCTGCAGAAGCAGCTTGGACGCGGCGACCGAGGGAAGCTCGACGAATACCTCGACTCGATTGACAGCATCGAACGACGCGTCCAGCGCGTGCAGGAACGCATCGCGATTGAGGCCGCCGATCTGCGCGATCCCGGCCCGTCGAACCCGCATGCTCCAGGGAATCTACCGGCTGACGGATCGGATTCGAACAAGTTGATCCAGGCGGTGACTCGCAACCCTGCCGTTCACGCCGAGTACCTGGAAGTTATGACCGACCTGATGGTACTGGCCTTTCAGACCGACACAACTCGCGTCTGCACGCTGGGGCTGGGCAGCGACGAAGCGTTGTTCCCTGGCGTGGTCACCGTGGGTTACGAACACCACGCCCACACGCTGGAGCACCACGGAAATGCCGCTCGGGTGGAAGATGCGGATCCCGTGGCTCGCGAAGGCTGCCGACAGATTCACGCGTGGTACACAAAGTACTTCGCCGAAGCCGTCGCGAAGATGCGAGCGATCGACGAAGGCGGATCAAGCCTGCTCGACAACACGATTCTGCTTTACACGTCGTACATGGCCAACGGTGGGCACGGTCGGAACGACTACCCGGTCTTGCTGGCAGGCGGGGGCGAAACGCTCAGCACAGGCCGGCACGTGCAGTACCAGCGGGAAACCCCCGTCGCCAATCTGTATGTCGAGATCCTCGAACGGCTCGGCGACACCAGCGGCGAGTTCGGCAACAGCCGCACGTCGAAGAAGGCGGCGTACGACGGGCGATTGCCGGAATTGGTCATTTAGGAATGCGTCCGAAATCAGTTCGCGATACCAGCTCGAAGCGCAAGTTTTCAACTTGTACACGTTCACACAGCAGCCGATCTGGCCGAAGGCCATTCTTCACCTTAGCCTGGGGCACCGCCCCAGGGAGCGAGAAAACGAGGCCTTTTGGCCGAAGGCCATATTCACGTCACGCAGCGATGTAAGTGAGTATGGCCTTCGGCAAATGGGATTCGTAACGAATCGGAATCCTGGGGCGGTGCCCCAGGCTACGGTAAAAGTGGCTTTCAGCCACGCTGGCCCGAGCGTTACGCCGTTTCCAGACCGAAAGTAAAAGATCTGATGGCCACACCACTCAAAGGTTCGTACTTCCTCGCATCCGGTGAGGACGGTCTGCGGTCGTTCTCGGCCGAAGGTGTTTCGTGGGCGGAACCGGAGACCGATCGCGAGGGCGTCCTGCTCAAACACGTCAGCTTTGGTGGCGGACGATGCGTGGCGGCGGGCCGGTACGGCGGTGAGCAGCGGGCTTATTCGACAAGCGACGGTGTCGAATGGGAAATGAGCAAGTTTCCCGTGCGACCTTATGCAACGCGGGTCGACTTACTGTTTGCTGAGAAGGATCAGTTCACAGCGATCCTCAACGACGACGGTGCAAGTCCCGGCACGATCACTTCGGCAGACGGCAAGGCGTGGTCCGACCGGCAGGACTTTCTGGAAGACTGGAAGGTGATGCGGCACGACGCGCACCTGCGGCGACTGGCTCGCGGAAATGATCTGCTGGTCGCCGTGGGTGATTACGGAGCTCGCCTCGTCCGACGTGGTGACTCGAAGCACTGGCAGGCGGTTCCGGAGGCGAAGGCCGTTGATACGCTGATCGACGTCGCGTTCGGCAACGGAGTCTTTGTCGGCGGCGGCCTGCACGCTCTGCGAATGACCAGCGAAGACGGACTGACATGGACCGACCGCGTCGTCGGTGAAGAAGGCGAGCACATCAACGCAATGATCTTCGACGGAAAACAATTCGTCGGCGTCGGCCAGGGAGCGACCTACTTCTCACCCGATGGAAAAACGTGGAAGCGAGTTCCCAACCACAACGCGCCCACGACGGCCACTCGCGGAGGCGATATTTATGTGGGAGTCCTCTGGCCAGGCCGCATTCTGACCTCGAAGGATGCAATCACCTGGTCGGAAACTCACACGTTTCCTCACCACGTCCTCGGCCTGAGCCACGGTCGGCTTGGCAAATCCGCCTGAAGGTTGCCTGAACCGTTGACCGCAGAGTTGCACGCACGCTGGCATTTGCCGTTGCAGATTCCTTAGCGGTGTCAGAAATGGAACCGTGATTCTGTAGCCTGACTCTCTGAGTCGGGGCTGTTTATGAGGACTCGACTCAGAGAGTCGAGCTACGGAATACGGAATACGGAATACGGAATACGGAATACGGAATACGGAATCGATTCTGGACAGGTACTTACGGACCGCCGAGGCATCAGCACTTTCCATATCTCGCAATGCGATGACCACATGTCGTATCGATCTCTCAAAGGGTTGTCGTTCTTGAATTCCGATCCGGTTTTGGCATCGCGTGAGGGGTGACATCGGCGATTGACGATGCTTAGACTGGCTTGCCCTCCTATATCGTCTCGCCAGAGACGCCCCTGAGTTTCCTGCCTTGTGAAGTGCTTTCATGACAGACGTTAGTGACGAGATTCCCGTTGATGATCAGCAGCGTGCCGCTCGGTTGGTTGAGATCTGTGGTCGAATTCGTGAGCAGGTTGGCCGAGTTGTTGTCGGGCAGGATGACGTGATTGAGCAGTTGCTCATTGCGATCCTGGCTCGGGGGCACTGTTTGCTGGAAGGCGTACCCGGACTGGCGAAGACGTTGATGGTGCGGTCGCTGGCGGAGTCGATGAGCCTTACGTTTCATCGAATTCAGTTCACTCCGGACCTGATGCCGGCTGACATCACCGGGACCGACATCATTCAGGAGAACCGCGAAACCGGTCATCGCGATCTCGTGTTTGAAAAGGGACCAATCTTCACGCAGATGCTTCTGGCGGACGAAATCAACCGGACGCCGCCAAAGACTCAGGCGGCATTGCTCGAAGCGATGCAGGAGCATGAGGTGACCGTTGGTGGGACGACGTACCGGCTTGAAGAGCCGTTCTTCGTGCTGGCAACGCAGAACCCGATTGAGCAGGAAGGGACGTATCCGCTGCCGGAAGCTCAGCGGGACCGCTTCCTGTTCAACGTCGTGGTTGACTACCCCAGCCGTGATCACGAAGCAGAGATCATCGATCGGACGACGTCGACCATGTC